>RXOA01000087.1 GCA_003979035.1 Candidatus Bipolaricaulota bacterium | reverse complement strand
GCTCGGGATCGATCGCTTCATCAAGGAGAAGAACGCCAATGCTGCCCGAGCCGTAGGTGGGGTCCTCCGGATTCGGCTGCAGGAGACCGCCGAGGAAGCCAGGCGTGATCTCAACCCACGAACTCTCACCGGCCGTCCATGGATCGAGACCGACTTGGCGAACCGTGAACATCGTCGGATCAAGGTCGACTTGCGGAGGATTCTGCGGCACCGTCACATTCACGTACAACGCATTCCGGTTCGAGTAGGGCCGTAGCCTCTCCGCCAACCCCGCCGAGATTTTGCTGTCAAACGCGCGATCGTTGAGATAGACGAAGAAGACGGCAATCTCCCGTCCCCGGAGGTCGATCTGCATGGTGGCGAACAGATCACGATCAAGGCCGGTTTCCCAAGAGATCTGCTCGCCGGTCTGTCCGTTCGCACAGACGCCAGCGAGCATGACTCCAACCGAAAAGACGACACAGCACGCAACAACTCCGTGCGCGCGTTTCACAACCCACCCTCTCTTCCTGCCCCGTCTTCTTGTTCGAATCGCCCGCCTACTAGAAGCAGCAAGTCCACCAGCCGCAGCAAGCAGAGATCCAGAACGCCCAGAAGAATCCGACCAGAAGCAACGCCAACGTCTCAATCGGCACGAGCCTCACCTCCCCCTAGCCAAGAACGCAAGACAAGAATAGCACAATCCCCACGGACAAGGCAACGAGGTCCGCCGCGTCGTCCCCGTTCTAGGATTCGTTCGATTGCCGCTCGGCAGCAACTCTCCTCCACAACGCCCCTTGCGGAGTGTCCTTGATCGCGATCCCCAAGCCGTCGAGACGATCACGAATCTCGTCGGCAAGGTCGAACAGCTTCCGTTCTCGCAGCGTGTCACGAAGTTCGATCAACAGCTCGACCAACTGCGGTTCCGTTGATCCACTTGCATCCGACGTTTCAGGTTCTCCCCCGGCCAAGATTCCCAGCGGAGACGCCAATTCAAGAACAAGCTCGATCGCTTGCGGGAGCGTTGCCCGATCCGCCTCGCGCGCGGTTGCGCGAAACCGATTCACCTCGCCGACAATCTCCTGCACCGCGCCGATCGCCCCGACGGTGTTGAAATCGTCCTCCATCGCAAGAACATACTTCTCGCGGAGCGCTTGAAGGCGATCCACGAACGCGGCGGCATTGGCTCCAAGCGGTTGCTGTTCGCCGGCGGGCTCGATCCGTTCGCCGTCGACATCCGCAACCAAGGTCGCAATCCTCTCCACGGCCGCTTGAGCCGCCCGAAGCCCATCCTCGGAGTAGTCAAGGGGTTTCCGGTAGTGCCTTGACAGGTAGAAGTATCGAACCGTGCGCGATCCGTACCGCTCGACCACATCCTGCGCGTAGGCGAAGTTGCCCAGAGACTTGGACATCTTCTCACCCTGAAATGACAACATCCCATTGTGAAGCCAGAATCGGAAAAACGGCTCATCAAACGCCGCTTGAGCCTGGGCAATCTCGTTCTCATGATGCGGGAAGATCAGATCGCTGCCGCCGGCATGGATATCCAACCGCCGTCCCAAGTACTTCCGCGACATCACCACACATTCGGTATGCCAGCCCGGTCGGCCCTCTCCCCATGGCGATGGCCAGCTCGGTTCACCGGGTTTCGCGGCTTTCCACAGTGTGAAATCCAGCGGATTCTCCTTGAGGGATGACATCTCCACGCGCGATCCCGCCTCTTGCTCATCCAACTGCCTTCCGGAGAGCCGCCCGTACTCGGGCTGCGAGTCGATCCTGAAATAGACATCGCCGTCGACGGCATACGCCGCGCCCCGCTCGACAAGACGCTTGATCAGGTCGACCATCTCGTCGATGTGTTCCGTGGCTTTGGGGCTGTGATCCGGGAGAAGAACGTCGAGACGCCGAAGAAGATCGAAGTACGCCTCCGTGAACCGAGCGGCGACCTCGCCGACCGATTCGCCGATCTGGTTGGCTCGATCAATCAGCTTGTCATCCACATCCGTGATGTTCTGAACGTAGATTGCTTTCCATCCGTGGAACGCCTGAACATAGCGACGGAACGCATCGAACACCAGGATCGGTCTCACATTGCCGATGTGTAGACGGTCGTACACCGTGGGCCCACAGACATACAGCCCCAAGGTGTTTCCGTCGGATGGCTCGAACGCCTCCAATTGTCTCGTCAGGGTGTTGTACAGCCGCATCGCCCACCTCCTCCCACTCGGCGACAAGTATAGGTGACTCCCAGGGAGACTACCATGTCATTCGAACCGGATGCGATTCACATCCTGCCGGCTACCCTTGCTTTCGGTCTTTGGCGTACACTGCCGGGATGAGTCTGGATCACGTGCTGGTCGTCCTTGGGTTGTCCGTGCTCCCGGTATCCGAACTGCGAGGGGCGATCCCCGTTGCCGTCGCATTCGGTCTTCCGCCGGCGTTCACTTATTGGGCAACGGTTGGCGCGAATCTGTTGGTTCTGCCTGTTGTGTTGACCTTCCTGTCACTGCTGCTCCCCCATCTCGAGCGAATCCCTGCGATTCATGCCCTGTGGGGAGCGTGGACTCGGCGAATCGAGCATCACGCTCACCGCGTCTCTCGGTGGGGGCCGTGGGCGCTGTTCCTGCTCGTTGCCATTCCGCTTCCCGGGACGGGTGTCTGGACTGCGGCCGCCGTCGCTTTCCTCCTCGAAATCCCCCTGCGTCGAGCGATCGTGCCAACGTTGGCCGGGCTTCTCATTGCAGGCGCCGTGATGCTTGCCGCTTCACTCGGCCTGCTGCAGATCTTCGTCTGACTCCGGTCCCGGCTCAGCCCCGCTCGGCACGAACGACATACCTCGCAAGCACGGGAAGCATGATCAGGCCCACCCCGAGAAACCCGCTACTGATCGCCCAGAATTGCCACTGCGGAAGTCCGGAAACGCCCATAACATAACGCATTGCCTCCGCCATGTACGTGAGCGGCAACAGGCGGCTGACGGTTCGAAGCGCCCCCGGCAGGATCTCCGAGGGAAAGTAGATTCCGGCGAGAAACATCATCAGAATGGCGAGGATGTTGGCCACCTGGGCGGCGCTTGAGGCACGGCGGACGACCATCGCAATCACCGTACCCAACGCCATGGTTCCCAAGGTCGATGCCCCGACGAACAGCAGGTACCGGGCCCAATCGATATCGAAAGCGACCCCGAACAACAGGCGTGCGATGGAGATGGTCAGCAAGGTCGACAGCAGGATCACCGCCAATCGCACGACCACGATCGCCAACAACAGGGATGTCGGGCGCATCGGCGTGACCACCATCCGATCAAGGAGCTTGCGCTCCTTCATTGCCGTAAGGTGACCCGACACGGCGAAAAGCCCCGCCGAGAGAACCGTGAACGCAAGGATTCCGGGAAGCGTCTGCCGCATCCAGCTCGCCTGTTCGGCAATCCCTGCCGTGCGCCGTCCGGCAACGATCAGCGACACACCCCCTTGCTCCGCAAGGGCGATTGAAGACGAAAGCGATCGCGCCGTCGCTTCAAACGCGAAATTCTCCTGAGCACGGCCGGCGTTGAAGATGAACCGCAATTCCCCGCCCTCCAAGGCGGCGCCGAAGTCGACACGCTGCTCGATGACGGCCTCGCTCCAGGACGGCGACGTTTCGAACTCGAGGACGCGCAATCCGAGCGCCTCCCCGGCCGCCACCACCGCGGCGCTCTCCTCCGACAGAAGAACCCCGACCGCTGCAGGATCGGCCTCATCGACATCGCCGAGTAGGAATCCGAAAATGATGATGAACAGGATCGGAAACAGGAACGTGAATACAGCCGCCGCCTTGTCGCGAAAGAAGACGGCAAACTCCGCTCGAGTCAGCGCCAGAACGGTGTTCATCGCTCCACATCCCATGACAGTCTCTTCGCCGCAATCAGGATTGACCCGACAATCCACGCGCCCGGGACGAGTAGCATCGCCAGCCAGGGCACGGTGCCCGCTTCGACGCCGCTCACCCGTCGTACGCCTTCCGCCAAGTACGTCACCGGGTTCACCAACATGATCACGCGCAATGCAATTGGGACATCGCCGATCGAGAAGAACAGCCCTCCGAGAAACATCAGCGGCATGTTCAAGATATTGGCGATGGCCATCCCGCCATTCGCCGTCCGCGCCAATGACGCGATCAGGAATCCAAACGCAAGGAACGTGCAGGCGGTGAGCAGAAGGAACAGCAGCGTCGCCGGCTGCACCAAGCTCACCGTCGCCCCAAGCCCGAATTTCCCGAGCGCGACGATGGCCGTCGCCTGGATCCCGCACAACGCCAGGTGGCCCAGCGTATAGCCGAACAAGTAGCGCGGTACGGACAGTGGCGTCACCCAGTATCGCCGCAACAACCCTTGATCCCTTCCATAGAGGATGTTCCCGGGAACACCGAACAACCCCGCCGTCAGAAACCCCATCACAACCACACCGGGAAGCAGGAAGTCGACGTACTTCAACTCACGCCCCTCGTCCGGTGACACTGTCTCATACGTGACGGGAGGCTCCGCTCCTGGATCGTAACCTCCCGTGGCAATCCGGATCTCGCGATCGATCGTCGCAACCACCTGGCCGATCACATCAGACGCCAACTCGGAGGTTGCTCTGCCCGCATCGACCCACACCTCGATCTCGATCCCGGCCGCCTGATCGGCGTCCGGGCCGGCAGCGATGCGCTCCGTCAGCTCGGCATTGAATCCGGCAGGAATCACGATGATCGCATCCAATTCTCCTTTCCGCAGCAGATCTCGCTGCGTATCGAGAATCTCCGCGACAGGTTCGTCGGAACCAAGGGCGGGCTCCGACAGCGCAAACAGCTGCGGCTGTTCCGCTTCAGGGGTTGCGCTTGTTCCTGCACCACCAAGATCCCGGAACGCCTGCTCAACAAGTCCCGCCGCGTCGAATCCCGCCTGGGGCGGCTCGTCCCGGACCAGAGCCACATCGGAGACAATGCTTGTCGAACCGATCCCCGAGAACACCATCGTCAAGATCACCAGCAGGAAAAGCGGGAAGACAAGAAACCAAAAGAGCGTGGTTCGCTCGCGAAACGCGGTCAAGACGTACGTCACAGCAATCGATAGGATGTCTTTCATTCGCGAAGCGTCCGTCCTGTCAGCGACAGGAAAACGTCCTCCAGGTTTGGTTGCCGGACGACCATGTTGCTCAGCCGAACGCCTTTGCGCTTCGACCAGGCCAGCAGCTGCTCCATGGCCTGCATCAGGTCCATCGTGTGCGCGATGACAGTCTCCCCGTCGATGCGGATCTCGTGGCAACAAGCGTCAAGCGCCCTGCTCGCTTCGTTGGCCGCGGCCCCGGCCGCCGAGAATTCGAGGATCGTCTCCTGCCCCAAGCCGGCCGCCAGCGCCGCCGGTGATCCGGCGGCGATCAGTTTTCCATGATCCATGATCCGCACGTCATCGGAGAGCGCCTCCGCCTCGTCCATGTAGTGCGTCGTCAGGATCAGCGTCCGCTCGCGCTGCTTGAGATCGGTCACGATGTCCCAGATGTTTCTCCGCGCCTGCGGATCGAGTCCCGTGGTCGGTTCATCCAGGAATACCAGGTCGGGATCGTTGACCAGCGCAACTCCGAGCGCAAGCCGCTGCCGCTGCCCGCCGGAAAGCGATCGCACCAATGCCCTTTCCTTCTCTTGCAGCGCGACCATCGCCAGGACTTTCTCCACGGGAATCGATCGATCGAAGAACGAGGCGAACAGTCTGATTACTTCTCGCACACGAAGATACGGTTCGAAGTTGCCTTCTTGAAGGAGAACGCCCATCCGCTGCTTGGCCACCCTGTCGATCCGGGCCAGTCTCCTTCCGAACAGCTCGATTTCCCCCTTGTCGGGGATTCGAATCCCCTCCAGCATCTCCAACGTTGTCGTCTTCCCCGCCCCGTTCGGACCGAGAAGCGTGAACACATGTCCCACAAGAACCTCGAACGAAAGGCTGTCCACGGCAACTACGCCGCCATAGCGTTTTCCGAGCGACTGAACCTTGAGTGCAACCTGTTCCATGGTTACCCGCTTCCCGTGTCTTGTGCCGCGTCGTCCCGGGCCGACCATCGCTTGTCGCCGCGAACGTCCTCCCGCTCGAGCGCACCCGATCGTGCTTGATCCATCGATAGCGTCTCAAGCGATGAGCATACCCATGTCGGACGGACGGACGTCTCGCTCAGCATCGCCGTGGTCGTGACGCCGGTCAAGACAAGCGAGCTGTCCATCTCCGCGTTCGCGGCTCCCCGGATGTCCGTTTCCAATCGATCTCCGATCACGAGCACCTCGGATCTCTTCATTCCCAGCCGCTCAAGCGCAAGATCAAAAGCCATGCGCTCGGGCTTTCCGGCAATTCGATTCGGCCGATACCCCATTCCAGCCAAAGCGCCGATTGTCGCGCCCGCGCCCGGCGATTCCCCATGCTCGCCGGGGAACGTCGGATCCGTGTTCGTCGCCAGAAGCAATGCACCGTTCCGAAGGGCTCTTAGAGCCGATGTAAGCCGATCGTAGCTGATCCCCCGATCCATCCCGGCAACGACCCACTCCGCTTCATCAGGGTCCGCCAGATGATGCCCGATTCGCGTCAACTCCTCTTCAAGCCCCGGCTCTCCGATCACCCATACGGCCGATGGTCCGCCGCAGCTGTGAAGGTACGTCCCGGCGATCCATGACGAGGTGACCACCTCTTCTTCCAAGACCGGGATCCCCAGCTCCGTCAGCCGTCCGGCGACGGCTTTCGCCGGCTTGGTGGAGTTGTTGGTGAGGAAGACAAGTTTCCCGAGCGATCTCAACCGCCTTGTCGCCGCCAACGCTCCGGGAAGCAGACGACCCCCTCGGACGATAACGCCGTCAATGTCCAACACGAACCCACGATACCGCTCAATCACATCTCCCGCCTTTCAGCTCGCCGCCTCAGCCTCTCCACGGGCTGATTTTATGTCCGTCTCGTGTGTCTCGCATTCCCGAGTGCCGAAAACACGAAACCTTCCGCGGCCGCTTCTCGCTACGTGCCGGCGCAAATCGTGACATACACCAGGAAGACTCCTGCCAGAATGGCGACGACGCCCTCCTCGATGCGGAACAGACTGCGGGGGAGTCGCAGCGTCATCAGAGCCGGGATCCGCGTCCCAACAAGCACGCCCGCAGCCACCACGGCCAGGGTCCAGGCCGCATGGACGAGCGTCGTTCCCATCAACCATCCCCGCCCGGGGGCAAGGACGCCGGCCAACGCGAACGTACATGGCAAACCGGCACCCAGCAAGGCATACGACAGGCTCTTGTTTCTTTCGCCCGGGCAACGTCCACGAACGAGAACGATCGGCAAAAATCGGGAAAAGACTAGAGCCGTACAGAACACCAGCAACCACAACAAGGCTCGATCCACCGGGGCGCTGCCCACGAAGAGCCATTCCTTGGCCCAGAACGCGCCCACGAACGGAAGTCCGACAATCGCGGCGCACCCGACCAACACGGCAACTCGACTGGATCGAGGAATTTCGCGGCGGTGGATTCGCAACGCGGAGATCTCCGTGCTCCCCACCCGCTCCCCGGCATCGCCGATCGCAAGAAACAGAAGTCCCTTGAACATCCCGTGGGCCACGATGTACATGAGAACGCCGATTTTCGCCGCCTCGGTAGCTGCGCCGACGCCGATCAGCAGGTACCCGACTTGCGACAATGTGCTGAACGCAAGCGCTCTCTTCGCATCGGTTTCCACGATCGCGTACAGGGCTCCGGCAATCCCGGTCATGACCCCGAGCACTGTCAACACATGATCGATAGGCAGGATGACGGAGAGTCGAAGAAGCGCCAGGACACCCATCTTGATGACCAATCCGGACAACAACGCAGACACACCCGTGCTTGCCGAGCCGTGCGCAGCGGGAAGCCACAGCGAGTACAGGAAGATGCCGGCCTTCACCGCAATCCCTGCTGTCATCAGCGCGGCCGCGATCGGAATCCATCCCGCTTCCCCCGGCGACAGCGATGCCAACACCTCTCCGATCTGCGGCAGACTCAGCGATCCCACTTGTGCGTACAGGAGCGCCACACCGGCCAGGTAAATGCTCATCCCGAGCGACGCGAGCAGCAGGTACTTCAGGCTGGCCCAGATCTGAACCGAACGCCTCTCGTAGGCGACAAGCAGGAAGCTGGTCAACGTGAGCAATTCGAGCAGCACGTACATGTTGAACAGATCAAGCGACATGCAGAGTGCGCATACCGAGCCGGCAAGTACAAGAAGAAGCGCGTAGAAAGCGGATGAAAGGCGACTGCGCCATCCATGGGCAATCACCGCCCCGACAAGGAGTTGCTCCAGGAGCAAGAAGGCGATCGCCGGACGATCCAATGCAAGACGGATTCCGAGCGCACCCCAGTCCCCCACGGTTTCGTGGATCGGACCCGTCTCCGCGAAGACGCCGATCCAGTACGCGAGAAGCCCGACGCCGGCCGCCCAAGCGGCCAGAACAATCCAGCGGCTTCGACGCCCTGCCATCAAGCAGATCGCGGCGGCGATCATGTGAATCAGCGGCGCAGCGACGATCGTCATCGTTCATCCTCCTGCGCCACCGCGCGCTCGATCCGACCCGCATCCGTCGTGTGATACCGCTCGGCAAGCACCATGACGAACACCAGAGCCAGGGCAAGGATCGCGAAGTTGATCACAATCGCGGCAAGGACAAGCGCTTGGGGGAGAGGGTCGACGACCGCCGCCATCGCCGAAGGCGGGACGATGGGTGCAGTGGTTGACCGCCGGCTGTCAAGGGAAATCAGAAGCAAGATCGTGCTTGAGTTGACCATTCCGAGAGCGAGAAGCTTAAACACCAGGTCACGTCGAATCACAAGCGCGCAGACGCCGATCACGAGCAGGGCGATGGCCACAACCACGCCGGCGGGAGGCATCAGATTTCGCCCCGATGCTCGATGAAGAAGTGAATGATGACCCAACCTCCGAGGAACACCTTGATCGCGATCAGCAAGTTGTAGACAAGGAGCGTTCGACTTCCGATCAGCTCTCCCGGGTTTCCCGCCGGGAACAACCCCGCCCGCGGCAGCACGCCATCAAGGAACGAAACCGCAGCGATCGCGAAGATCACGGCCACCGCGCCCCATTCGATCCGCTCCAACATCCGTTCATGGAATCGCCTGGCGACCGCTTGGGCACCGACTGCCACCGCCACCAGCAGCAACCCGCTTGCGATCACGGCGCCTCCGCTGAATCCCCCGCCCGGAGACACGTGTCCGAACACGGCAAGGTAGATCCCCAACAGCGTGACCGGCGGAAACAAGAGGTACGCGGATCGGCAGACAACATCGGATTCGGCCAACTCGTGCATCGCAGAAGGCGTCAGCGCTGATCCCTCCGCCCCGCCGCCCTGCAAGGTAATCCTCACACCAAGAACGGCCACGGAGTACACGAGGATTTCAAACAGCGTGTCGAACAACCGAGATCCGACCACGATCGAGCACACGGCATTGGATGCCCCGGTCGACGACACCAGAACGCCCACCCGCGCCACCGCCAGCGATCCTCCCGCGCTCCGTTCGGGGAACGACCACAACAGCAGCCCGCCGATCCCACACGCGAGAACGACGGCCAAAATCGAAGTCAATCTTCCTCGCTGCGTCATCGCAAGTGCCTCTGGATCAGAGTATCCAGCTCGCCGGAATTTCGCAGACGTTCCAGGTATCGATTCAGTTTCACCTGCAACTCTTGGCAATCTTGCGCAATCAGGAATTGGTACGAGTGAAGTTCGGGCAATCTGCGCACCTGAACCCGGTCGGTACCGATCACATCTCCCCCAAGGGCGAGGAACCTCGCCAGATCAAGCGTCACGCACACCCGCTTTCCCTTGCGCAGACTCCCCGCAAGTTGCTCCAACTCCGCATCGATCCACGGTGGCGGCGCTTCTTGGTCCTGCCCGCCTACAGCGAACAGCGCCGTTTCCAAATGCTCCTGCGTGGTCAAACACCCTTTTCGATCGAACGAAACCATCCCGCCGGCGCCGACTTCCGCGTTGCCGTTTTTCACGGCATCGGCAACCTCCTGCGGGGATACGAAGTGAACCATCAACTCCAGGTGCTCTTCTTCGGCGAAACGCGCAAGAAGGTCGTATTCCAGGCCCACGAGCTCATTTCCTTGTCGATGAAACAGCGTCGGCACATCCGCGGCAACAATCACAAGCCGTCCCGTTCGTCGCACCGCAAGCACGTAGATCAGCGTCACCAGCGCTGCGCCAATCGCCGCCTCGGCCACCGCGACGTCCGGCGCTCCCTGCAAGGCGTAGACCGCGGCAAGAAGAAAACTCAACACCCCCATGGCGATGATTCCCGTCAACGCCCGGTGTCTGGACAGCGCAAACAGCGCAACCATCGGGAGCGCGAAAAGCAAGACCAAGAGGATCATGAGGGATCCTCCATCCCCGTGTGGCGAGATGTGAACGCGCTCTTGGCAATGCTGTGCGTCGCGATCGGGTTGGTGACAACAAGCAGCAGCAGAAGAAGAAGGAGCCGCCAATCGCTGCTCTGCCATCCCGAGAACAGAACCAGGGAAACGAGAATCAGCCCCAGCCCGGCGTTGTCGGAAACGCCGCTCGCCTGCAGGCGAGAGTAAATATCCCGGAAGCGAAGGATCCCGATCGTTCCGATGACGACGAACACAGCTCCCGCCGCCGCCAATGCATGCGCCGCCCCGTGGATGATCACGAGCGCCGTACTCCACGCTCGAGGAACTGCGACACGATCACCACGCCGAGGAAGCTTAGCATTCCGTACACCAAGGCCACGTCGAGCAGAGGTGCTTGGTCTTCGGTGATCCCCACCAACACAAGCAGCAGAATGCCGCGATTCGAGATCGCGTTGTAGGCAAGCAGCCGGTCCCACGCCGTCGGTCCGCGGAACAGCCTCCAAAGCACGGCCGCAAGACTTGCAGCAACGGCGATTTCAACCGCTAGCATGGCGGACGATCCTCTTCGAACATCGCTTCGACGCGGCGCTCCAGCGCTTCCTTGACCTGCTGCCAGTCCCCGGAGCTGCCGTGTCGCTGCAACCAGTGGATGTACAGAAGGCC
Organism: Candidatus Bipolaricaulota bacterium; assembly: GCA_003979035.1. Taxonomy (GTDB): domain Bacteria; phylum Bipolaricaulota; class Bipolaricaulia; order UBA7950; family UBA9294; genus RXOA01. The sequence continues at coordinate 5,225 of RXOA01000087.1, read as the reverse complement.
GCCTTCACTGACGAGCGAGATCGTGGACGGCGTGAGCGTGATCGAGTTCTGAAGGAGGAATTTTCCGGTGGGGTGCTGAATCCTCGTTGGCACGGCAACCACGCGTCCCTCTTCACCGCCGGAAAGGATCAGCCAGCTCGTGCGCAATGTCGACGCGACGAACCTATGCAGCAACGTCACAAGGAACGCCTGCGCGGCCCACAAACGTTTCCACAGCGGCAGCCCGCGAACGCCGCGCTCTTCCGCGGGAAACAGCAGCCGGCGAATGCTCCAGACAACGACCGCTGCCGCTGCTCCGGCAATGAGTGTAGGGCCGCCCACACGTTGCGCAAGGGCGATCCACATGCAGAGAAGAAATGCGATCGACATGCCGTCTCCTCCCCCCGGGGCCGCAGGAACCCGCGCGTGTCGCCCCGCCCTCTACTCCTCAACCCATACGGAAAAATCATCGAAGAATGCGTTGCAGCCGATGTCGTGTCGATCATCCCCGACCATCAGCAAATAGACGCCTCCCTGCGACAGATCGGCCTCCAGTTGCGCCTCATAGATCAGCTGGTCATCGATCCGCACTTCGAGCCCGTCTTCGGAGAACGCGAACTGATACCGGTGCCAGCGGTAGACGCCGGGGACGAACGACGTCGAATGCGCAACCTCCGTCCCGTACTGAGAGGGCTCCACAATCCACGTTGTACCGTCCGCATAGCGGAGAAACGGCAGCGCGCCGGACAGGTCGTCTTTGGTCGTACGGATCGGGTAGATGGCGAATCCATATCCATCGCGCGTTCTCGTGGCCATCACCGCCACCTGAAACACGATCCGCTGCCCTTCGCGCAGCGGCGGCAGTTCTACAGACGCCATTCTTCGATGCCACGCCTCGCCGCCGCTGTAGATGTGAAGTGCGTAGTCCTGGGCCGATGAAACGTACTCGACCCCCCCTTCGCGGGCATTCGCCCAAGCCGGGTCAAGGGCCCAATTGGCGATTGCAGCTTCGCCAACGGAAAAATCCTCTCGGAGAAGCTCGCTGCCGCTTCGCACATACACCGTGACTGTGCGAGACATCCTGTCCTGATCGCCGTCGGCGCCCTCGACCGTTAGCTCGACCGTGTAGATTCCCGGAGTGGAGAATGTTGTCTGAACTTCCATTCCGGCCCCGGGTCCACCGGCGCCGAACGTCCAGTTGTAGGCGACAATCTGCCCTCCGCTGGCGCTCGCGTTGAATGTCACAGACTCACCTGCGTACACCACCACAGGATCCACCGTGAATGAAGCCTGGACGGACGAAAACAGCGTACATCCCGCCGCCGCCGCCAACAGACCGAGACACCCGATCGTCAGCGTCAGGCGGACCGCCCTAGCCCACCACAAGGAGTTCTCGCTTAGGGAACCCGGTAATGATCTCGCAGCCATCGTTGGTCACCACCACATCATCTTCGATACGCACGCCACCGTAGCCAGGCAAGTAGATACCCGGTTCCACCGTAACGACCATTCCCGGCGCCAGCGTGTCCTTGCTCTTCTGCGACAGCCGCGGCGCTTCGTGAATCTCCATCCCGATGCCGTGCCCAAGCCCGTGGCCGAAATGGTCTCCGTGTCCGGCGCCGACGATCACATCTCGGGCCACCTTGTCGACCTCGATTCCGCTTGCGCCGCTGCGTACGGCGGCAATCCCCGCGAGGTTGGCCTGGAGGACAAGGTCGTAGATTTCCCGCGCGCGGTCATCTGCCTCCTCGACGCAGAAGGTGCGCGTCATGTCTGATCGGTAGCCGCGATAGCACGAGCCGATGTCGAACAACAGCAGATCTCCCCGCTGGAGGGGCCGCGGATCCAGCGCCGGGTTGTAGTGGTTCAGCGCCGTGTTTTCCCCGGCGGAGACATTGCATTCGAACGCGACGCTTTCCGCCCCCGCTTCGCGAATGAGCAGATCGAGCCGCAAGGCGATGTCGATCTCCGTCATCCCGACGTGAATCTCGGGAACAAGCCGATCGAGCGCCCGGTCGGTGATTTCCGCGGCACGCCGAAGGAAGGCCAGTTCATCGGGTTGCTTCTCGACACGAAGCGCGCTCAGCGGATCGGGCAGCGACACAAGCGTCGCCTTGATCTGCGCCTCGACCTGCTCAACCCAGCGATGCGTGACCCTTGCCGACGCGAATGCCACACGGGCGACGCCCGCCGCTCCGATCGTCTCGGCGAGGCCGGAGTTGAGCCAGGACGCAAGCTCGCGGACCTCGACCCCCGTTCCCGCTGTCTCTCGCTGTGCCTGCTCCACGTAACGCGAATCCGTAAGAAGGATCGCCCCCGGTTCCGCCACCAGCAAAGCCCCCTCTCCGGTGAAGCCTGTCAGATAGCGGAGTGAGACCTTGTCCGTTCCTTCGTAGTTGACAGCGATGAACATCTCCGCGTCGATCCCCTGAATGAGGGACTCCCATCGTCTTCCGTAGTCGACCATCCTCTCCTTGCTCCTCTCACCCGAAAGTTCTCCCGATCGTTGAACACCACTGGAGACGCATTCATACTACTCGATCGTCGCCTCCCTCAACCACCAGCAGCGCGCCCGGAAGCCGTTGTGGCCCGGCGAATCGATCGCTATACTTCTCTTCTTGCCATGGAACTCGCCAATCTACGCCAGCAAGTGGAAGAAGTCGCCGTGCGCCTGCGATCCAAGCTCCAACAGGTCTCCAATCCTGCGGATCTTGAAGCGTTTCGGGTCGAATTTCTCGGCCGCAAAGGCCGGATCGCCGGCATGTTCAAGCTGCTCGGCGCGCTGCCTCAGGAAGAGCGATCGCAAGCGGGCGAGTTGCTCAACGAGCTCAAAGCCTCCGCGCAACGGCTTTTCGAGGAGCGAGAGCGGGAAGGATCGCGCAACGCCGCCACCGAACGTCTTGCTCGGGAATCCATTGACATGACCCTGCCCGGGGAAGGCCGCCCCATCGGGCATCTCCACTTGTTGACGCAGGTTCAGCACGAGATTGAAACCATCTTCCTTCACATGGGGTTCGACGTCGCGAGCGGCCCGGAGATCGAAACCGACTACTACAATTTCGAGGCCTTGAACATCCCCGCCGATCACCCGGCCCGCGATGATTGGGACACTTTCTACATCGACGACACCCATCTGCTTCGTCCTCATACGTCGCCCGTCCAGATTCGGGTGATGGAAAACAGCGCCCCTCCGGTCCGCATCGTGTGCCCCGGCCGCTGCTACCGGCGCGATACGCAGGATGCGACGCACTCTCCGGTGTTCTTTCAGGTCGAGTTGTTGTGGGTCGAGGAAGGACTGACCCTGGCCAACCTTCGCTACATCATCGGGCTGTTCGTCCACGAGTTCTTCGGCCCCGGCTATGACGTGCGCCTTTCCGGTGACTTCTTCCCGTTCACCGAGCCATCCGTCCAACTCCACATGCGAGAGCCCGGGGCTGACAAGTGGCTCGAAATCGGCGGTGCGGGAATGGTTGACCCGGCGGTTCTCGCCAACGTCGGCTACGATCCGGAGACCATCACCGGGTTCGCGTTCGGCTTCGGGATCGAGCGGATGGCGATGCTCAAATACGGAATCGGCGACATTCGAACGTTTCTCGCCAATGATCTCCGTTTCATCCGCCAGTTCTAGTCCCGAACCCGCCTGCAGAACATGCCTCCGCGATTTTACCGTCTGTCGCGCTCGCCCCGCGCCCGAGACGAACGCGACCAATCAGACAGATCGGAACAGCAATACCGCGTTTTGCCCACCGAATCCGAACGAGTTCGAGATGGCGACATCGATCCTCTTCGATCGGGTGATCGGGGTGTAGTCGAGGTCGCATTCAGGGTCCGGCGTCTCGAGATTCACGGTGGCGGGAATCCGCCCATGCCTCATGGCAAGCACAGTCGCAATGGCTTCCACAGCACCGGCAGCGCCCAACAGATGACCGATCTGAGACTTGGTCGAGCTGATGCTCACCGTGTCCGCCGCACTCCCCAGCGCGCGCCGGATCGCGCGGGTCTCTCCAACATCGTTGAGGATGGTGGATGTGCCATGTGCGTTGACGTAGTCCACATCCTCGGCGGCTGCCCCGGCTGTATGCAGCGCAGCGGTCATTGCACGAGCGGCGCCGTCCCCGTCTTCGCACGGGGCCGTGATGTGGAAGGCATCGGCCGTCATGCCGTAGCCGGCCAATTCCGCAAGAATCTGCGCTCCGCGGCGCTCCGCGTGTTCGGCCGCCTCGAGAACGACAAACCCTCCCCCTTCTCCCACGACAAACCCGTCGCGGTCTTTGTCAAACGGTCGCGAGGCGCGCTCCGGTTCGTCATTTCGGCATGACAGAGCCCCGATCTTCACGAATCCCGCGTAGGCGATCCGCACCAGGACCGCCTCGGCTCCCCCGGCGAGCGCAACGTCGACCGCTCCCCCGGCAACCAACTGCGCTGCCGCCGCAATCGCGTGCGCCCCGCTCGCACATGCAGAGACCACGCCGAAGTTCACGCCTTTGAAGCCGAACTCGATCGAAATCTCACCGGCGATGGCGTTCGGCATCAGCCGAGGAATGAAGTACGGACTTACGCGCCGAGGCCCGCGGCCGGCCAGCTCAAGGAAGTTCTCTTCCATCGTCTGCAACCCGCCGATGCCGGTCCCCGCGATGACCCCCGCACGCAACGGATCCACCGCGCCCGGATCGAGCGACGCATCCTTCAACGCAAGCCCCGCCGCAGCAAGGGCGAACTGCGCCCCCCGGTCCAGATGCCGGGCCCGGCGCTTGTCCATGTGCTCCAACGGATCGAACTCGACAACCGGAGCGCCGATCTTGACGTCGATTTCGTCCAGGTCAAGGCGATCGTCCACGCGGCGTACGCCGGAGCGTCCGCTGACCAATCCGTCCCAGAACGCAGCCACACCCGTCCCCACCGGGGTGATCGGCCCCATCCCCGTGATGACGACTCGTCGCGACGATAGGCTAGCCACGGCTCCCCTCCAAACTGCGCAGCCAGGTCAACCAGGATGTCTCCTCTTGCCCCAGCTCCGATTCCGCTCGCCGGGTGCGTTGGTCGATCCATTCCGCGTCGATCTCCTCGGGGCGATGGGCCTCCGAAACAAGAAGGACGACGTTCCCTTGGTCGTCCACATTCATCGCGCCGGAGCGGATTGCGAACGACTCCTCATGCGTTTCGGTCTTGATTCGAAGCATCCCGCGATCGAGCGCGGCAAGCAGGGGCGCGTGCCCCTCCATGACCGCGAATTCGCCCGCTACCGT
>RXOA01000086.1 GCA_003979035.1 Candidatus Bipolaricaulota bacterium | reverse complement strand
TGTTGGTCGAGGCGTCATGGGATGAGGCACTGCGCGAGGCTGCGATGCTCGTCAGCCAAGCCGACGGGCGAGCGGCGGTCTTCGGTACCGGTTTGTTGACGCACGAGGAAGGGTGGATGGTGGCACGATTGGCGGACGGAATTCGCGCCGGATCACCGATCTTCGACGTCGTACCCAGTCCGAAGGTGGAGATCGATGCGGACAGCCTTGTCGCGTCGGATGAGCTTGACCGAGCGGATGTCCTTGTGGCGATCGGCCCGACTGAGTCGTACGAGAAGATCTCCGTAGACGCGATCCTCCGCCAGGCGATGATCCGCGGGGTCCGCCTGATCAGTCTCGGGGCGCGCGTGCCCGGAGCGACGGCAGAATTGCCGGCGGAAACGACTCTGGCGTTGCTGGGTGGACTTCGGGACGCCCGATCCGATGCGACACCCGACGATCAAGGAGTCCGTGAAGCCGTTGCAGCGATCGGCACAGCGAGACGGGTTGTCTTTGTCGTGGGGTCGCGTGCGGTAGACCATGATGCTCTTGAAGCGATCGCCGGATTGGTCAAGATGGAACCTCGATGGAAGATGCTTCTCGTCCCGGCGACGGCGAACGGCATTGGATTGCGACGGCTGGGGTTTGTCGAGAACTTGATCGGCGCCGCAAGCGTATGGATCAGCGTTGGTTCCGATCCCGTGAGCACGGCAGCAGGGAGGCGGTACTTGCTGGATGTCGAAGCGCTCATCGCTGTAAGTTCAGTTCCGAATGCAACGACCGAGCGGGCCCAGATTGTCTTGCCGATGAGAACTCCGATTGAAACACGCGGTCGAGTTGTGGGGATGCGCGGGGAACGGGAATTGGTCCAAGCCGCACACAGTCCTCTCGGCCTCGAAACGTGGGAAGTCGTCGGGCGATTGGCGACCGCGCTGGGCGTGAAAGGGCTCCCGGAGCAGTACGACGGATTGGCGGATATCGTCGGTGTCAACATGGGAACAACGGCCTGTGCTGTCGCCGTTGCGGGGTCGACCCCGGCTTCCCTGGCTGCGCGGATGGACAGGGCACTTGGGTCCCTTCTGGAGGGTGCAGCTTGAAACGGCCGACGGTAGGCGTTATTGGCGGAATGGGTCCCCAAGCGACGGCGGAGTTCTACCGACGACTCGTGGCGATGACGCCGGCGCGCGGTGACGACGAGCACCTCCATGTCTTGATCGACAGTGATCCGTCCATTCCGAGCCGGCAGGACGCTTTGGCAGGACGAGGCAAGAGTCCGCTTGCTCGGCTCATCATTGTGGCGCGTCGTCTCGAATCGGCCGGGGCGACCTGCCTTGCAATGCCATGCAACACGGCCCATGCCTGGTACAAGGAGCTGCAGGAAGCCGTGTCCATTCCGATCATCAACATGATCGAGGAAACCGTCCATGTGATCCGCCACACGCCGTCAAGCCCTCAAGAACTCGGAGTCCTCGCGACCCATGGCGCACTGCATGCCGAGCTGTATGAAAAGGCGTTCGGAGACGGCGGGCCACGCCTTTGTGTTCCCGACCCCGAGCAATGCCAGGAGATCATGGATGCCGTCGCCGGAGTCAAGGCAGGATCCCTGATCGGTCGCCGACAAGTCGCTGCCGTAGCGCGGTCGATGCTTGACCGGGGAGCCGATGCGATTCTCGTCGGTTGCACGGAGGTCTCCCTGCTGATTCAACCCGATGATGTCGAAGCCGAGGTCATCGATTCGATGAGTGTTCTCGCTCGAGCCACCGTTTCACACATTCTCGCACTGACTCGAGCGCTTGCCTGATCCGGCCGACTCTGTCGCCGTCGTGGAGCTTCGCGTTGAGAGCCCTCGCAATCTTGTGTATGGAGAAGCGGAGCAGGACATTCATATCGCAAAAAACGGACACAAGTCCCACTATCTAACCGAGCCGCAGGTTACATTTTCCTCACAGACAGCTAGCACCACCCGGTAGAAGACAGCAGGGAGGTTCTCATACCTTCCTGCGTCTTCTTTTGTCGGGAGGCGCTTGCCTGCCGGCTCGGAGTCGATTCGGCGGGAATCGTTCGAAGAGACGGGCGTACGGCTGCATCGGTCGAGCGGGATGACCAAGCGCTCGTACCGGCTCTTGGATGCAATCCTGATTCTTCGATGCCGTGGCGGTCCTCGAGGATCGGTTCGCGGGGGCTGCCGCGGCCTAGGAAGGGTTGATGCCGCCGCCGATCTCTCCCGACTTGAGGATGGCCAATTTGGCCGTGAGCGGGCCGATGAGTTCATGAATCACGGTTGCGCCAATGACCACGTTGACGAGGATTGAGCTGAGGTCGCCAAAGGCGGTGTTCCTCTGCAGCACCAGCGCGAGTCCGATCACGATACCACCCTGGGGGATCAATCCCCAACCGGCATAGCGGCGGACCTCTCGCGATGTGCGCCCGACTGTGGCTCCAAGGTAGGCTCCACCGATCTTCCCCAACGATCGGAACAGGACGAAGATGAGGACGACGGGGAAGAAACGGAACAGGACCTGGAAGTCAAGCAGCATCCCGCTGATCGTGAAGAACAGCACAAACACGATTGGCTCCACGTATTCCTCGAGCAAATGGAACACGCGGTCCCTGCGATTGCCGAAGTTCACAACCATGACGCCCATGGCCATGGTGGACAGTAGTTCATCAAGTTTGAACGTGGTGGAAAGGCCGTAGGCGAGGGCGAGCAATCCAATGAGCAGAACCAACAGAAGCCCGTCCGCTTCGGCATGAAGAAGCCTCGGAATGAAGTGGAACAGAAGCCCGCACGCCACGCCCAGTCCAATGGCGCCGAAAATGGCGATGAACGGCTCGATGAGCGTCTCGAAGCCTCCTGCAGTGTGCGCGACAAGAATCGTCGCGATCATCGTGGCGAAGCTGAAATTGAGGATTCCCAACGCGTCGTCGACGGCAGCGGACGCCATGATACTGAAGGATACGATCCCCTTGGCCTTGTACTGATGGATCACCGCCAACGTAGCGGACGGATCGGTAGGGGATGCGAGCGCGCCAAGGAGAAGAGCCAGCGGCAGAATGGTCGTCAGATACGTTCCCTCGATATGAACGAAGAACGGAAGTGTCACCATCAAGCCACCGGTCACCAGAAGCGCCGACAGCTCCGATTCACCGAGCGCGAGGAACAGAATTCCTTTTCCAAGCTCTTTCAGCGAGGCGAACGCGAGCGTTCCCCCCACAGCGAACGTCAGCACGGCAAGGGATAGGTTGGTCACCGTCCCTGTCGAGGCGACAAATGCTGGGGGAACGAATGTTGTGAGGTTCGGATTGAGAGCCAGCCCAGCGAGGATGTAGCCGCTGACGCGCGGAAGCCCGAGCTTGGCAGCCAACTCTCCAAGGAAATAGCCGGCAACTACCGTGCTTCCGAGGATCAATAGCGCGTTCAAGAATACCCACTCCTTGGCGTCCTCCAGCGGAGGACGCCGGAGTGTACGCTGATGAGTCCGATTCGGCAACCGCGCAGAAGCGGATGGAGAGCAGCCGTGATCGACGCGGCGGCGATCACGGCTGAATCTCGCCTGGGATCCATGAAGCGATGAGACGGGTTCTCGCGCTGCGGTGCGGGGAAGCACCCGCCCGGCACGGCGAGAGAAGCTCCTTGATCGGTCGCAGGTCTCAAGTCGCCATCCCGCTCATCCATCAGTTCTTTCTAGACATCGGGAGAACACGGGCGGCTTCGCGAGGGAGTCGTGGTTGACGAAGCGACCCTACCGGTGAATCCCGTTCACCCTCGGCCGATGAGTTCGCGCCGATCTCGACGGAGACCGGACACAGGCACGCAATTGCCAAGATGCGGAAGACCACGCGATGTGCCCCACCCGTGCGGTGGATGGGACGAGCGCGCCTTCGGATTCGCGAAATGCCGATCGCCCTATCCAGCGGCGTGAGCGTAGCTGGCGTCGAGGCACGCGCCTGGGGGGCATGCCGACGAATGAATCGGATCGATCACAGCTCCCCGTCCATTGAGCCGATCGGGTCGCCGCCCGTGGTCTCTATCGGGAGAAGCCGGAATCCTTCTCCTGCGACGCCTTCATCTGTTGTGGTGTCTGACACCGAAACGAAACAGGGCGATTCCCGATGCCGAGCCGGCTTCCTTGGATGTGCTGCGGAACGAGTCATCACGGACGAAGCTCTCTTGGAGCAGGGCATAAGCGCATTTCGCTTCGAGGGCATTGTTGAATTGGGGTGAGGCGCCGGTTTCGTTCAACAAGAACCCTTTCGACGTGAACGGAAATACTGGCGGTGTGTTGCGGAGCAACTGCCTGCCTAGAACGATCGCACGTGGGAAGCAAGTTCCGAGCTGCCCGTTTGTTGTCTTCGGTTGAGTGGAGCCGCAATCCATGAAGTGAGCGGGAGGGACAGCGTTCTCATTGCGGCCCCCTAGCCGGAAATGGCCGATGCAACAGCTGCCCCTGCGTCGATCAGCCCGCTGCCGTATTCGGCATCAGGCCCCGAAGTGCCAAGATCGGTTGCGGAACTCGTGAGGCAAGCGAGCGCTTCTTCCGGAGAGAGACGGCCATTTCGCGAGAGAATCAGAGCAAGTGCGGCACTCACATGCGGTGCAGCAAACGAGGTTCCCGATCCTTCAGCGATCTCCCCGCCCGGATACAACGAGATCACGGAATCTCCCGGCGCACACACGGCGACGTGGGGCCCGTAGTTGCTGAACGAGGCAAGGCTGTTGCCTCGATCTGTCGCCGACACCGCGATCACCGACGGATAGCAGCCAGGGTAGCAGACGGTGGCCCTTCCGTTGTTGCCAGCGATTCCGACGACAAGCACGCCGGCTGCATCTGCGCGGCGGATGGCCTGTTCCAGTGCCGCTGGAGGAGTGCCGTTGCAGTAGATGCTTAGATTGATGATGTCGGCATCATTGCGGACGGCGTAATCGATGGCCTCGGCGAACATCTCCCAGTCGCGACCATAGAACTGATTCCGTGTGTCAAGGAACCGAAGGTCCATCACTCGAACATCCGGGGCGACCCCGGTCGCTTCATTGGAATCGGGCTGAGCGACGATCAGGCCTGCAACGAATGTTCCGTGCCAGTGAATGGTCGTCCCGTTGAGTGAGCTGGCATCATTGTCACGAAAATCCCAGCCATGGAGATCATCGATGTACCCGTTCCGGTCATCATCGATGCCGTTGCCGGGGATCTCGTCAGCGTTTGTCCACAGCTTGTCGGCCAGATCCGGAAGCGTGGCGTCAATCCCGCTGTCAATCACAGCAACGACGATCTCGGAGGACCCGGTGGTGATGTTCCATGCAGCCGGAGCGCCGACGCGTTCGATCGACCAGGAAAGAGCGGAAGCATCGAGGAGCGTGACGGACGCATTCGATGCGCCTCCTGCCCCGGCGACTTTCCGAGCTTCTTCGTCTGCCAACGACCCGAAGACAGCCACCAAAGCGATGGTCAGAATCCCGAGGATTGTCAACAGGTTTCTCTTCTTTGTGCCCATGGTTGGAAGCCCGGTTTCCCCGCGGCTTTGCGTCGCCTCCTTCCGAAGGATTCACCTGTAACGGGTTGTGTCCATCGCATAGAACCACTTTCTATCCGTTACAAGGTGTATCTATTGTGCCACCGACTCGGGGATCGTAGACAACCATCCGCGTGGTTGAGCTCACGGCGGAGCAGCGATAAGGTTCAGATGAGTGGGAGGAGACCGGAGATGGAATATGACGTCGTGGTTGTTGGCGCGGGTCCTGGAGGATACGTTGCAGCGATCCGCATGGCTCAACTCGGCAAGCGAGTCGCTCTTGTCGAACGGGACCGCATCGGCGGAGTGTGTCTCAATTGGGGTTGCATCCCAACGAAGGCCTTGTGTCAGGCGGCCAAGCAGTTGGAGAGGATTCGAACCGCCGAGGTCATGGGAATCCACGTCGATGGACTTCGGATCGATCGAGGTGAACTCGCGACGTGGAAAGGGCGGGTCGTGGAGACCCTCGTGTCAGGAATCGGCCAAGTGCTCAAGGAAAACGGCGTTTTCACGATCCATGACGAGGCCATTGGGCTGGCGCCGGGAAGTGTCACGCTTGGCACGCGACAGCGCATTTCATGTTCACATATTGTGATCGCCACCGGATCGAGCCCCATTCAGATCCCGGGGCTTCCGTTCACTTCGCCGTCGGTCTGGACATCCCGGGATGCCCTGTCGCTGGAAGAGATCCCCTCCACGCTTCTTGTCGTCGGAGCTGGCGTGATCGGCTTGGAACTGGCGACGATCTACAACCGATTGGGGAGTGATGTGATCATTCTGGAGATGGCCAAGGAGATTCTGCCCACAATGGATCTTGGACGCCGGGTGCGCACGCAGCTTCAGCGAGCGATCCAGGGAGAGGGGATCGCCTTGCGTCTCGGGGATGCCGCCGCCGATCTTGAGGAAGGAGTGGATGGTTGCCGTGTGATGACGCGGGGGGGTGAAACGATCGCCGCCGATCGGGTGCTCGTTGCCGTCGGCCGTCGTCCGAATTCTCGCGAGCTTCCGATACGAGATGCCGGAATCGATCTGGATGAACGGGGGTTCGTGAAAGTCAGCGAAACGCTTCAGACTTCGCAGGACGGGATCTATGCGATCGGAGATCTTGTCCCTGGTCCGCAGCTTGCGCACAAAGCTTCTGCCGAAGGCATCTTCGTTGCCGAGCATCTGAATCAAGCCCGGCAGACTCCGCCTCATGGGATCGACTACGAGACAATTCCGCAGGCAGTTTTCACCGATCCGGAGCTGGCCACTGTCGGCTTATCGGAGCCATCCGCCCGAGCACAAGGTCTTGAGGTTCGTGTCGGACGATTCCCGTACGCGGCTGTTGGGAAGGCCGTTGCGATGGAGGAAACAACCGGGCTGTTCGAGATCGTTGCCGAAGCATCGTCGGGGCGGTTGGTGGGGTGTCAGATCCTTGGCGCTGAAGCGTCGACGCTGATTGCCGTCGTGGCGGTCGCCGTGCAGTACGGAATGACGATCGAAGCGCTGGCGGAATCGATCCAAGCGCATCCGACCCTCCCGGAAGGGATCAAGGAAGCTGCTGAAGCGGCTCTTGGGCGTGCGATCCACGCCATGAACCGCTGAGAGGATCAACAAGAGGCCGGGGGGGGGGCCGTGCCTTGAACGGGACTGCCAACCCCGGCTTAATCCACCGTCAACCGGAGCGTCCGCCGTTTCGCCTACACGTTCTTCTCGTGTTCGACCTTCGCATCTTCGTCGACGGCGAGGTCCTCGGAGTACTCGACCGTCTTGATGTTGCATCCAGGACCGATGAAGACGTGTTTTCCTCGCACGATCTCTGCTTCGGTGTCCTCGAGATGGATGGTGTCGCCCTCGATCAGTTCGCTCCGCAGATGGGACGTGCTGCCGCCGGTGAAGATGCTGATGAGTCCATCGAGAATCAGACCTTTCTGACGCCAGCCTCCACGACGGACCTCGATCCGCTCGCCGCCGATCTCGCGAGCTTCGCAGCGCCCGGCAAGGTTGATCTCAATGTGATCTGCGGAGAGCAACCCACCGATGCGGAACGCGCCGGTGGTCTTGTAGATCTCCGACGAAACGTCGCCATCCACGGTGAGGCTCCCGCTGATCTTGATGTACTCCGACTTGAGCGATCCATCCGTCTTGAACACACCGGAGCACTTGAGTTCCTTGATCTCGGTCGTCCCGTGAGAGCGAGCACTTCCACTGATCCTTACTTCATCGGCGACGATGCCTGCTTCGAAAACGGCGGAGCCCGACGTGGACACGCGGATGACTCGAGCAAGGCCTTGGATCTTCCCCGAACCCGAAATCTTGATCTCATCCGCTGTAAGGTCCCCGGTGATCTTGCCGCTTCCGGAAATGGAGACGCGTTCGTAGCTTCCACCGCCGATGGTACCGGCTCCGGAGATACTTGCTGAACCCCTCTTGTCCCGTTCGCTATCGTTCGCGTTTCCGCTCATGCTTCCTCCTCCGCCAGATCCAGCTTCAGTCGACTGAGTACATCGACAAGATCGACCGAATCGATGAGTTCGATTTCGGGATCGAACACCGTCGATTCGGGCGCAATCACAGCAAGACTGATCTCGGCCGAGATTCCGGCCGCTGTCAGACACTTCCGCAATACATGCAAGATCGCGGGCTCTTGCGTCAATCGATCGATCAAACCACTGCCGACGGCACTTGCCTTGTCGAGGGTGCGACAAACAAGCGAGAGTTCCTCTCTGGTGACGAGGTTCTGCTTTCGAAACCTGCGCAGTGCGGCAAGGCAGAGCAGAACGTGCGCAGAGACATCTACCGGCAGGTTCTTCCCATCCAGTCCGCACAGATTGGCCAGATCGTCGTCCACCCATCCAAGACGAGCAAGGCTGCTCGGGGTGATCTGCATCGAATCACCGATCGTCTGATGAATGACCTGAGCAAGATCATCCAGGGCGTGATCTTCCTTCATTCTCAGGATCTGCTCGATCCTCTCGATGATTCGATCCTTGGGAAAGAACGTCTCCTGGCCGGTGAATGTCGATCGTCGGATGAACCAGCTCTCCGGGATGAGGCCTTTCCGTTTCCAGCGGTACAGCTGGCCATAGGAGATCCCCATTCGTGCGAGGACATCCTTCTTGGAGATCACGTCGTCGTCGTGCACATTCGCCTCCGTCACGGGAGTTTCGCCCGTCGCCGTCCGCACCGAGCGAGTAGCTTCCCAGTTGCCATTCTTCCTGAGCGAATGGCCTTTTCCGCTGCCATTCTTCCTGAGCGAATGGCTCTTCCGTCGCCATTCGCACTGAGCGAATGGCCTTCTCCGTTGCCATTCTTCCTGAGCGAATGGCTCTTCCGTTGCCATTCTTCCTGAGCGAATGGCCTTCTCCGTTGCCATTCGCACTGAGCGAATGGCCTTCTCCGTTGCCATTCGCACTGAGCGAATGGCTCTTGCGTTGCCATTCTTCCTGAGCGAATGACCTTCTCCGTTGCCATTCGCACTGAGCGAATGGCCTTTTCCGTTGCCATTCGCACTGAGCGAATGGCCTTCTCCGTTGCCATTCGCACTGAGCGGGCAGATGTAGTCTTGCAGGAGAATAGTAACAGAACACTGTGACTTCGTCAATCCGAGGCCAGCATGATCGAGTGGTGCATAAGCCAAACAAGAAAGGAATTAAAGAACGAAGTCGCGTCCTCGGAACCCTGAATGCGGAGCACAGTGTGACGTTCCTGGATCATGATCTGTCGCAATGGTTTGCACGGAGGGCTTGTCGCGGATGGGGCGGGGCGCAGGAAGAGCGGCGCGTTCATCGAACCGTGTGTGTTCGGTGAACGTGCCGCCTGTTTCCTGGGCTCCGGCTTCGCTTCTGGGCGCTACTTCCCCGGGCACTGCGAGACGACGCACGCATCGATCCCCTTGCCGGCGTACGCCTGGTCGAAGTGATCGGAGAACTCGGCGGCGAGCTTCCTTGCGCGGACATCGTAGGCCGTCTTGTCCCGCCAGGTGTTCCTCGGATTGAGGATCTCCGCCGGGACGCCCGGGCATGATGCGGGAATCGCCACGTGAAAGGTGGGGTCTTCTTGATAGGAGACACTGCGAAGCTTGCCCGAGAGCGCTGCATGAACCATCGATCGAGTGAGGTCGATGTCCATTCGCTTTGCCTCGCCGTACGGACCACCGCTCCAGCCTGTGTTCACCAGATAAACATCCGTCCCGTGCCGGTCCAGCTTCTCTCCAAGCATCCGTGCGTATACATCGGGATTCCTTGGCATGAACGGCTCGCCGAAGAAGCGGGAGAATGTCGTCTTGGGCTCGACGATCCCTGTTTCCGTGCCCGCAAGCTTGCTGGTATAGCCCATCAGGAACCAGAGCATCGCTTGCTCCTTGGTCAGCCTGGAGATTGGCGGCAGAACGCCGTTGGCGTCAGCGGTTAGGAAAAGGATGGTCTTCGGATGTCCGCCGGCCGAGGACGACTTGACATTGGACAGGAACCTCAGAGGGTAGGAGCCCCGGGAATTCGGCGTGAGCCGGTCGTCGTACAGGTCGAACGTACCGTTGGGATAGATCATCGCGTTCTCGATGATTGATCCGTGTCTTTCCGGCGCGTCCTGATGCATGACGGCGCTGTAAATCTCCGGTTCCTTGGAAGGATCGAGGTCGATCAGCTTCGCGTAGCAGCCGTTCTCGAAGTTTGCGATTCCTTCGTCGTTCCATCCGTGCTCATCATCGCCGAGCAGCGCCCGTCGCTGATCGGCGGAGAGGGTGGTCTTTCCTGTTCCAGAAAGTCCCAGCAAGAGAGCGGTATCTCCGCCCGTCCCCTCATTCGCCGAGCAATGGAGCGGAAGGATCCCTTCGGCGGGAAGGTAGTAGTTCATCACGGTGAAGATCAGCTTCTTGACCGAGCCGCCGTAGGCGGACCCGTAGACTACGCCGATTCGGCGATCAAAATCCATGCCGATGATCATCGTCGATGTGTGCTTTAGGCGGGGATCGATTCGGAGCCGTCCTTCGTACCGCTTTGCGTCCAGCTTGTCGTACGGAACGACCAGCAGGCGGAATGGGCGATCAGAGAAGACACTTCGCGAGAGGTCATCGGGAATCGCGCGGAACATGTTGTCGGCAAAGAGCGCTGTCAGCGCGCGATCGGTGACCAGCTTGACAGGGAGGGCATACGATGAATCGGCCCCGACGACGCGATCGATCTCGTACACCCGTTCTTTCTTGTCGAGCAGGTCAAAGGCATCTTCAAGGATCATGTCGAAGGTTTCTTCTTCGACAGGGATGTTGTTTGGAGAGTCCCAGTCGATCGTCGCTGCGCTTGCGGGGCGACGGACACAGAGGGTGTCCTTTGGGCTTCGACCGGTCGATTCCGGTGGTGTCCACGTGGCGAGCGCGCCACAGGCACTGGTCACCGCTTCCTTGTGCGCGATTGCATCTTGGATCATTCGAACCCGAGACGGGTTGCGTACCACGTCCGGGCGCCCCAATACTCTTGCCAGACTCCGATCGAAGTCCATAATCACCTCACCGAAAGTGTGACGGGCGAAAACGGCCCGTAGCGAGTTGCCGGATGATAGCCTAGAATTCACGAGATCGAAAGGAGATCACTGAGCCACAAATGCGTCACCGGATATGGATCCGCCACCCGCGCTGTCCGGAGGGTCGAGCAGCTTGGCAGCGAACGCACAGCGTCGGGATGAATGCCAAGCGATCGTACACGGCCACACAGCGGCCAAGTCTCGGCGAATCGGAGGTCCGAGCGACTACGGCGTCGGCCTGGTGAGGGCGAAGACCTGATCCGTGTTTTCCGCAGTTCTCCGGGCGACTTCCTCGACGGAAACTCCCTTGAGTTCGGCGATCGCCTGGGCCACGAGTTCGATGTACGCCGGTTCATTGCGTTTGCCGCGATATGGAACCGGCGTCAGGTAAGGACAGTCGGTCTCAACGAGGATTCGGTCCAACGGAATCCGACGGACTGCGTTGCGGAGGATGTCGTTCTTGTTGTAGGTCAGCGGTCCGCCGACGCCGAGATGGAAGCCCAGATCAAGGAATGTCTCGGCGAGGGAAATGTCTCCGAGGAAGGAGTGAATTACGCCGTGGTGAGAGGAGCCGACCTCTCGCAAGATTCCAAGGAGATCCACGGTCGACTCGCGGTTGTGGATGACCACCGGCAGATGCATACGCCGGGCGAGCGCAAGTTGCTCTCCGAATGCGCGACGCTGCGCGCTGCGCGGCGACAGGTCGCGGTAGTAGTCGAGTCCGATCTCTCCGATGCCGACAACATGGGAACGCTGTGCGAGATTCTCAAGCTCAAGAAGTGCGGAACGGTCGACATCCTTTGCATCGTGAGGGTGGACGCCGACGACGGCCCAGATGTTTCGGTGCCGTGACGCCAGCTTGACCGCCACGCGACTGGACGCCAGATCGACGCCGACGGTCAAAACGCCGATTCCACGAGCAAACGAAGCGGCAATCACCGCAGCGCGATCGTCGTGAAACGCGCGATCGTCGAGGTGGGCATGGCTGTCGATTAGTCTCAGATCGATACGTGAGGGGCGATTCATCCGCAGGTCTTTTTCCGACCCAGCCGGGGCCGCTGGCTGGGTTCGAGATCGAAGAAGATCTCCGGCAACAAGGCAATCACATCGCTGGGCAGAAGCGAGCGAGCGGACCGCGTTTCGGCGTACTTGTCGGCGCTGGCTCCGTGGACGTAGACCCCGAGACAGGCGGCGTTGCGCGGCGGGATCCTCTGGGCCACGAGACCGGCGATCAGTCCGGTGAGGACATCACCGCTTCCTCCGGTGGCGAGGCCGTGGTTTCCGGCAAGCGTGACCAGCGTTTGTCCACCGGGTTCGAGGGCCGGCGCTGAGATCACGGTGGGGACGCCTTTGAGAACGACCGTGGCCTGAGCGGTACGGGCGGCCTCGTGCGCGATCTCCAGCCGCGCATCCTCGATCTCCTCGATTGACAGGTCAAGCAGCCGAGACATCTCGCCGGGATGCGGCGTGAGGATTCTCTCTCCCTGGGCGTGGGCGATCCTTTCCGGATGGGCTCCGAAAGGCCATAGCCCGTCGGCGTCGAGAACAAGTGGTACGCGAACCTCGGTGACCAACCGCGCCACAATCGGCGCCAGCGAAGGGTGGCGAGACAGTCCCGGGCCGACCGCGAGCGCATCGGCGGTGGCAAGCACGTCGCGAAAACGTGCGGTCTCAACGCTGACAAGGACGCCGTCCCGCTCCGGAAGAGGAACGGTGATGACTTCCGGCAGTGTCGTCTCGAACACGGGTTCGAGCGAACCCGGACACGCCAGCGTAACCAGCCCTGCTCCGGCGCGGAGAGCGGCGCGGCAGCATAGAATGGCCGCGCCGGTCAACCCGCGGGAACCGGCAACGACGAGAACGTGGCCGAACCGCCCCTTGTGGGCCGTTTCCGGTCGTTCCGGGAGAAAAGAAACGAGGGTCTCAAGGCCGGGTACGACGGCGATGGGATCAACCGCGGCGAGCACGTGTTCGGGATAGGCGACACAGGCAATCCCGATTCGTCCGCAGAGCCCCCGCGCTGGGTAGAGAATGTGCGCCGGCTTAAGGAAGTGCATCGCCACCGTATGATCCGCAGTGATCGCCGGCCCGATCAGGGTGCCGCAGTCGGCGGGGATCCCGGATGGCAGATCAAGAGAGAAGATCGTGCTCGGCGCTTGATTTACGGCGTCAATGATTGCCTCGAAACGACCGGTCGCCGGCCGCCTGATCCCGCTTCCGAACAGCCCGTCGATCACACAGCTTGTCGACCGAAGTGCCGCGACCAGCGTGTCTTGCAGATCGGATACGTCATCCGCAAGAACGTGAACGTGGTCCGGCGCCCGCTCGATTAACCTGCCGACATGGAACCCCGCCCCGCGGGTCATCTGCTCTGGCGGGGATGCCAGGTACGTCTCGACGGCATGCCCTGCTTCGAGCAGCGCAAGAGCGACCACGGCAGCGTCGCCGCCGTTCCCTCCAGCGCCGGCGATCACGGCAAAGGCACGCGGAGACGACATGCCGCCTACGTGTCCGAGCACGTATCGAGCCGCTGATTCCCCCGCGCTCTTCATCAACGAGATCTCTGCGACGCCCGCACCGAGCGCGAGCTGATCAATCCGCTTCTGCTCAGCGGCGGAGACGACGGGAGTCGGCGACATTCGGAGCTTCGAAGTCATCGGTTGACCGTCGAGGGCAATCCGCGACCGGAAAGGCGGTCAAGGATCTCCTGCGCGGCCTCACCGGCACCGCGCGGCCCGATTTCGATCCGTTGGAATCCCCTCAGCCGGCGGAACCATGCGGTCTGCCGCCGTGCGAGAGACCACGTGCGATTGGCCAGCCGTTCCCGAAGCGCCGTTCCATCGATTTCCCCGGCAAGAAAGGCAAGGGTCTCGGGAACCCCAATCGTTCGGAACGCCTGCATCGTAGGCCGGAGCCCCGCATCCTCCAGCGCCTTGACCTCGTCGGTCAGCCCCGAGGACAGCATCTTGTCCACGCGCATGGCGATGGCTTGTCGATGGTCGCTACGGTCCCGATGGAGCGCGAACCCATGAAACGTGTAATCGAGCGGGACAGCATGGGTCTGCAAGCGAGAGATTGCCGTTCCCGTCTTTCGATGGACCTCCAATGCGCGGACAAGCCTCAATCGATCGTTGGGATGAATCCGCTGCGCGGATACGGGGTCGGCGCGGCGGAGCATTGCATGAAGCCGTTCGGCCGATTGTCCGGACAATTCGGATCGTAACGCAGGATCGGCGGATGGTCCCGAGAACAGTCCCTCGACGATCGCGGCGATGTACAGCGTTCCACCGCCAACGACGATTGGGATTCGATTGCGGCGAAGAATGCTGCGGATGGCTTGATCGGCATCCTGACGGAACCTCATCGCATCATAGGAATCGTCGAATGAGCAGATATCCAACAGATGATGTGGCACCCGTTCCCGGTCGGCACGACTTGGCTTGTCGGTCAGGATATCCATCCCACGATAGAACGCGCGGGAGTCGGCGGAGACAATCTCACCGCCGAGACGGGCGGCAATCTCCAACCCCACAGCGGACTTTCCCGTTGCCGTCGCGCCGACAACAACGACCACATCGCCGCGCTCCCTCGGATTCCGACCGAGCTGGGTTCGGGCAGAGGATGAGATCACGGACTCGATCCCTCCCTGTTTCTACTCTTCTCCGAGCAGCAGTTCCCGGAACTTCTTGAGTTCGGCGCGGCGTGAAGGATGCTTGAGCTTCTCAATCGCCTTGATCTCGATCTGCCGCACGCGCTCACGGGTAATGTTGAACTTCAGCGAGACATCCTTGAGTGTGCGCGGGTGATCGTCATCCAGGCCGTACCGTAGCCGGAGAATCTCCCGCTCACGCTCATCCAGTTGCTCAAGCGCTCGATTGAGTTGCTCTTTGAGGAACATGCGGAACGTCTCCTTGGTCGGAGAGGGTGCGGATGGATCCTCGATGAAATCGCCGAGCGTGTCTTCATCCTCGTCGCCGATCGGACGCTCCAGCGAAGCCGTGTACTGAGAGACGTTCTCCACCTTCTTGATCTTGTCGATGGACATCCCGGTGAGTTGCGACAGATCCTCCAGCGTCGGAGCGCTGCCATGCGATTGGATGTACTCACGCTTGACGCGGTTCAATTCGCGAACCGTCTCGATCATGTGGACCGGAACACGGATTGTTCTGGATTGATCCGCAATCGCCCTCGTGATTGCTTGACGAATCCACCAGGTGGCGTAGGTTGAGAACTTGTAGCCTCTGGTATAGTCGAACTTCTCAACCGCCTTCATCAACCCCATGTTTCCCTCTTGAATGAGGTCGAGGAATGACAATCCGCGGTTCATGTAGCGCTTGGCGATCGAGACGACAAGCCGCAGGTTGGAGACGGTGAGCCGCTCCCGGGCGTCTCGTCCGCGCCGGATCAGCGTGGAGAGGTCCTCATCGGACACGTTCGTCGGCAGCGGGATCATCTCTTGCCCGTCCAGCGGGAACGACAGGAGCAGCTCGGCGGCCTGCTGTCCCTTTTCGATGAGATCCTCGAGGAGCTTGCTCTCTGCGACGACGTTGGTGTGATCGTCCTCGCTCTTGCCGGCCAGATGGGCGACCGCCTCTTCCCCGCTTTTCTTGGCACGCGTAAGCTCTGCGTAGATCCCCGCCTCCATCGCCATCGCCAATTGGACTTCTTCTTCCTTGGTTAGCAGCGGCACCTTGCCGATCTCTCGTAGGTAGGTCTTGACAGGATCCTCACGCCCTCCGGAAACGTCATCAAGCGAGCGAGGACGCGTACCGCGGGATGTGCGACGTCGGGCCGCGACAGGATTGTCTTTAATCAGGAGAGCGTCCGATTCCGACATGAGATCCGACGACTCGTCGAGAAGATCCTCATCGTCGGACAGATCGTCGAGGTCCTCTTCGGGGGATACGGCAAGCTCTTCCTCGACCAGGATGTCCTCGACGTCCGAATCCGTCTCGTAGGCGGGTGCGTCGCCGCTCTCGTCACTCCCGACCAGTCTCTTGATCTCGTCTT
This sequence comes from Candidatus Bipolaricaulota bacterium, assembly GCA_003979035.1. Lineage (GTDB taxonomy): Bacteria > Bipolaricaulota > Bipolaricaulia > UBA7950 > UBA9294 > RXOA01. Next base: position 1,002 of record RXOA01000086.1, on the reverse strand, counting down.
CAGGCCGGTTTGGTGATCTTGCCGATTCACTACAGGTCACGCCTTGCCCCCCTTTGCCAGGCGATTGCGTTCGACAATCAACAGACTATAGCGATGTTGAAGACTGTCCAATTGCTCACGGTCTCCCTTCGCAACGCAATCCGCCATCTGCTGACGAAGCTCGCCCAGTTTCCGCTCTACGGCCGGCGCCTCAACCATACGAGCGAGCGCATCATGCACCGCCTTCTCCACTTGCTTCGCGTTCTCTTCGTCGAACGGCAATGGACGCAGGACAAGCTCGCTTGCCGCAGGTACTGCTTCTGGTGGCAACTGGGCAATGATATCCGATGACGCTTGGATCTCACCCTCAAAGGAGTCGGCAAGCGCTTCGGCAAGCGGGCGCAGCGAAGGCGGAAATACACTTGGAGAGACAAGATCATCGATTCTGGACCAGGGAATGCGAGAGCGGAGCACAAGGGCAAGAAGCACCGTACTGGGCGGCCATGTTGCCTGATGAGGGACACTGCTTCGCACGCTGCTTCTCTTGACGCCACGAGGATCGAGTTCGCGGCGAACATCATCCCGAGACAGGCCAAGCAATTCGGCAATCCGTGTCGCCAGCTCTTCTCGTACCGGGATGTTTGTCAACGTCTGGAAGATGTTCTTCGATTCCTCCAGAGCGGCGCTTTTGCCTCGAGACGTTCGTACATCAAAGCGGTTCTTGAGCGCCTCGACGAAGAAGTCCTGGAATGCGATCGCCTCTTCGAGCGAGCCACGGAACCCATCTGTTCCTGTTTTTCGCACGCAGCTGTCAGGATCTTCACCGGCCGGCAGGCGCGCAACGCGGACTTCCACCCCCGTATTGCGGAGGATGCCCATCCCGCGAAGGGCGGCCGCATCTCCCGCGGCATCCCTGTCATACACAAGAATCACTCGATTGCCGAATCGTGCAAGAAGCTGTGCCTGCCGCTCAGTCAGGGCTGTTCCCATGCCGCCGACCGCTTCGATGATTCCGGCGAGGTG
>RXOA01000085.1 GCA_003979035.1 Candidatus Bipolaricaulota bacterium | reverse complement strand
TGTAGCCTTCTTCGATCAGCACCGTGTCATCGGCTTTGAGCACGAATCGGCCGGAGTCGATCAGTTCGCCATCCAGTTCCTCCGCCTCCGCGGCCGGCTTTTCTTCCGCCACGGCCTCGACCTGTTCGACAGGACCTTCCGACTCCGTGGCCCCTGTCACATCCGCCGGTCCAGGAGACCGATCCGGGATCATCCATACAGCCAGCAAGACGAGGCCCAAGGCAACGGCCAGCCCCCACAGCAGTTTCGTGCTCACGACGTCCCCCTCTTCTTCATCCGAGCTCGTTCGCCGGCCAGTGTACCACACAGAGAGGGCCGGAGGGATGTGCCGACTACTTCCACCGCGTCAGGATCTGCTCACGGCGGAAGATGCGGATCGCGAGCCAGAGAACGATGACGCTGACGACGATCAGGATGACCCCCTCGATGAGGATGAGACGCAGGTCGACCAACGTCTTCATGCTGCTGTAGATGATCAGCGGCACCAGCCCGGGGAGGATCGCGAGGCTGGAGAACTGATACGCGGCACGGGCATCGGTCGCGCGCGACGACACGATCATCGTGACCCCCACAGAGAACAGCGCGAGAAGCGGCGCTAGACAGAAGATCGACAGCAACCACGGCGCAGTGAGCGTCTCCATCAAGAACGAGCCAACCAGCAGACGGGTTGCCAAGAGGAAGACCCCAAAGCTGATCCAGTTCACGATCACCGCCGGAATCACGCTGGCAAGCGCCTTTCCGAGAAACAGCTCTCGGTCGGTGATTGGGGTGGCCAGGAGAGGCTCAAGCGTCGTCTGTTCCTTCTCGCCCACGATCGAGTACACCGCGATCGCAAGGGGGATGATCACCGGCAGGATCATGAAGTAGAGCAGACTGGTGTTGAATAGGATGATCTGCGCTGTCGGATCCTGCTCGCCCTGCCCCATCGTCAGCATGAACACCGAGATCCCGATGAACACGATCGGCAGGAAGACCACACCGAACAGCACCATCTTGTTGCGCGACAGGTCGCGCCATTCCTTTCTCAGCAAGACCCTAATCCGACGCATCGCGGTCCTCCATGAGTTCAAGGTACACGTCCTCGAGCGACATCCGCAGCTCGCCGACGTACTGCACCTCAGCCCCGATCTCGACCAGCCGTCGTACAATGATCGGATTCTGCACGTCCGGATCGTCAATCGACACCACCAGCTTCCCGTCGGCGACCTCTACGCCTCGGACAAACGGAAGCTCAACCTCGTCTTCCATCCCCGGTCGGTAGTTCGCAAGATGGATGACCGTGCGACGTCCGTACATCTCGTCGCGCAGCGCGGCCGGCTGCCCCACCTTCACCAACGCCGTCCTAAAGAGCGCCACTCGGTCGCACAGCCGATCGGCCTCGTCGAGGTTGTGCGTGCATAGGAAGATCGTGCGCTCCGCGGACCGTAGCGATTCGATGAGATCGCGAACGATGCGTGCCGCCTCGGGGTCCAACCCGGCCGTCGGCTCGTCGAAGAACAGCACCTGCGGTTCGTGAACCAGGGTGCGCGCAACGGCGAGCTTCTGCCGCATCCCCTTGGAGAAGGTTCCCGCAAGATCGTTCCGTCGATCCCACAGGTCGAACAACCGAAGGTATCGTTCGACAGATCCCCGCACATCGTCGACACCTTGCAGCTTCGCGAAGAATGCAAGGTTGTCGTACGCGCTCAGCCGTTTGTACAGGCCGGGGGTCTCCGTCAAGACACCAACGCGGCCTCGCAGTGTCGCGTTGTCCTCCCCCAACGTACAGCCGGCAACACGTGCCTCACCGCGGCTCGGGGCAATCAACGCGCAGAGCATGCGGACGGTCGTCGTCTTCCCCGCGCCGTTCGGGCCAAGGAATCCGAACACCTCTCCCTGCTCTACGTCGAGATCCAGGTCCCGTACCGCGGTCAGCGCGCCGAACTGCCTCGTGAGCCCCCGTGCGCGAATCACCCTGCCTCCTTCCCCGATCTGCTTCGACTAGCCGTCCTCGTATCGCGACCTCTCAATCGCCCTGCCGCAATCGTTCTTCTTTGCTTGGCAGCTGCGTGTCGTGGCTCGCCGGACGGTTTGCAGCATCTGGTGACAGCCCCTTGATCCAGCCCAGCTTCTTGGCGATGACCTTGAAGTTGATCGACCACCCACCGAAACGGGAGACCAGAAGACGGTCCTCGTCACTCCAGAAGCGGGGCGT
>RXOA01000084.1 GCA_003979035.1 Candidatus Bipolaricaulota bacterium | reverse complement strand
GCATGGGCACAGCCGGAAACCACGACCAAGCCATGACCATCCACATCGACGACCACCGCCTGATCATCGATCACTGCATCGGGGACAAGCTTGCCATTCATCTCGTGAAGCGATCCCGGAAGGCCGTGCTCAAACGGCGTGATCCGTGGGATCTCCCCCGTAACCAGGAAGACATCGTTCACCAGTCGAGGTCCATCGCTTTCCAACACGTCGATTCCTGCATCGTTCAGCGCGGAACGCGTCAGTATCTCCGGAACTTGGTACAACGTTCCATCATCCGCGCGGAAGAAGCGCGGATGATGGAACGCTTCCGGATGGACCAGAAGCGGAGGCTTTCCCATCATCTCCGCAAGCTCAAGCGCCGCCCCAACGTGGTCTTCGTGACCATGGCTGATCACGAACCCGGCCACTGAATCGAGCCGATCCTCGATGCCCATCGTGCGAAGATTGCGCGGTGCCGCCACCGGGCTGTATCCGCCATCGAGCATCAGCCGGCTTCGCTTCCCACCACGCTCCACCGTCAGCAGCAAGCACAAGCCATGCTCGGCAAGCAGCGTGTCCGACGGCAGGCATCCATCCCCGCCGACAGCAGGGCGAATCACCCCCGGAGAAGACGAAAGCAGCGTATCCGCATAGTTGTCCACCACCACCAGGATCTCCAGCCGGTCCACTCGATGTAGGCTCATCAGTTCTCCTCCTCGAAGCAGAGTCCCTCCTGCAGGTCGTCACGTCAAGGGCGTTCATCGCAGCATCCCGGTTTCGGTTCCGATGACAGCAAGATCGAGCGCTGCCGGATGGAAGCCATGGGATGCGTCACGGCGGCCTGCGGACGAGCCGGCAGGGTTCAGAAGGGAGGGCCGCTCATCGCGGCCCTCCCAATGAGAATCGCTGCTTGTTCTCTGTGAGTCGCATCTTTGGAGTCTCTCTTGGTGAGGAAGGACTCTCGCTTGCAGGGAGCGGGTGAGGAGGGGCAGGGAAGCCGTTTGGAGTCCACCCGCTCCGATTGCGCGTCGCACGCGACTACTTGGTGTTCTTCTTCGTCGCCTGAGGCGACTTCGGCGTCTGCTTGCTACCCTTCTTCGTCGTGTTCATCTTCGCCACCTCCCTTCCCTCTTGGGTGGGTCTTCGCTTGGATTCGCCGCTCGATGAGGCCGTTCAGACCAAGTCTGCGTATTCCTCGCCGCCCGGCCATGTATCTCTTCCATTTGACGCCGTGCCTATCCGCGCCAGTTCGCCTTGCGGATCCAACCACTCTCCACAGCGCGGGCACGAACGAACTCGCGGCTTGTGCGCATCCGCGTGCACGGGGGAGCCGCAGGTCGGGCATTTCTTCCCTGTGATCGCTGGCTGCGCTTCGTTCCTGGTTCCACTTCCGCTCTTGTGCTTCGCTTCTTGGTTCATCATTCTTCTCTTTGCGCATTTGCGCGATTGCCCAAGTACGTAGTATGCATTATAGTAACCTCGTGAAGCTTGTCAAGACCCACGGATCAAACGAAAGGAGGACGCCATGACCAAGGCTCACGCGCCGTTCTTCAAGATGCTCTCCGCACGCACACGAATTCAGATCCTGAGGCTGCTCCAGCAGAACATCGACCTGTCCGTCGATGACCTTGCCTCTCGTCTCAACCTGAGCATCACCACGGTGTCCAGACACCTTCAGCTTCTCCGCATGCACAACCTCGTCACGTTCCGGCAAGAGGCACAGAACCGCTACTACGCCGTGAACGTGAAGGAGATTGCCGGCCGTATCCGCGACTTCGTCGACGATCTCGGAATCGGTCTGGATGATTCGTAACGGCCCGGCACCGGAAACCGTGTCGATTCCCGCGCCGCGGTCTTCGGCTCGAGAGCGCTCCGCCGCCAGATTGATACGATCTCCTTGCCTCCCCGGCAGGTTTTGCCCGAGACTGCTCCAGGGACCTTCCCACCACCATCGAGCGGTTGAGGTCACCCTTCAAGGGTCCGTGCCACTCCCCGAAGCGTGACAACCCGACCCCACAAGGGAAGGAGGCGGCAGATGAAATTCGATGGTTTCGATCAAGGCGCGAGAGCCACGATCGCCCGCTACAGGATGGGCCTCGATCATCGTATTCGGACTTCTCACTTGTGCGGCGGCGGGGAGTCAGCAGATCGGATCGACCACGTTTCCCCTTTCGGTGGGGACAGTCGTGCCCGTAGGCCAGTACGCCGCCGTGGGGCCATCCCCGGTTGTACGGCGACGCTGATCGATCAGGAAACGGCGCTTACAGTCGCCCATTGCGTGTGCGTGGACCAAGGTCCCGGAGCGAACCTCGGCACCTGCACGGGGAGGGCGACGTTCACGCTGCACGATGTGATTCCGGCCCCCGATCCCGATACACCCTGGCTGATTCCCACCTCAAGGACAGACGTATCAATCCAAGGCACCGTCTACGTCCATCCCGACTACGAACAGGCAAGTTGGCTGTTCTACGACATCGCAATCATCAAACCGGATCGCCCGCCAATGAGCGCGTCCGTGATGTGTCGCCGATTCCGGTCGAACTGCAACTACTTAATGCGCCCGGTGAGGCGGTGACCTTGGTCGGATACGGCCGCACCGGATCGGATTGCTCGCAAGAAAGCAGCGAGAAACGCACGTTCGCGACGACGCTCGGCGATTGTGGCCCTTTTCAGAATCCTGATGAGGACCCCGTGATGGACGTGTGCCCGGGAGACTCCGGCAGTCCTTTGGTCAACCCACAGGGGCGAATCGTCGGCGTGGCCTCTCACGGAGATGCTTCCAGGGGGAGAAGCACCTACCGTCCGCTGTATTCCAGTTGGGAATGGATCTCGCGGTTCCTCCACGGAAGATGGACACAGATCCGCGGGCCCGTCGGCAACGTGATCCTGGGCATGAACACCATCGAGTCGTTCCCCCTGATCTATGCGACCGACCGAGCCAGGGGTGATATCGAGGGTTACAACGGCGTTTCGTGGACCCGTGTGGGCGGGCCCGGTCGGACATTCACTATTGCGGGTGCGGGAACCCTCTATGGTTTGACCCAAGATGGCATGCAAGTGAAGCGATACGCCGGATCTCCTACAGGCTGGGGGACGGTGGGCGGAGCTGCCGGCGACATCTTCGGCGCCGTGGATCCCCATCCGCGCGGCCTGTACGCGACCAATCCTCAGAGCGGCGATCTGATGGCCTATGACGGCAGTTCTTGGCGCAAGGTCAGCGATCCGGCTGAGCAGTTCGCGTTCGGCCGAGACGGTGTGATCTACCGGATTGATCTCGGCGGTGGTTTCGTGTCGCGCTACCGGCGCTCGACAGGGCAGTCGACGCAGATCGGCGGTCCGGCAAGACAGTTCGCTGTGGGTGACAATGATCATCTGTATGGACTGACTCCCGATGGGAGTGCTGTGTTTCAGTATCTCGGCATGCCAAACCGGTGGATGGAAATCGGCGGGGCGGCCGATGCAATCTACGCAATCGGCGATGTGCTCGTAGCGACCCAGCCCGACACCCACGAACTCTGGCGTTGCTTCAAGCAGGGATCCGCTTGGGAATGCCGGAGCCTGGTTGGTCGGCGAAGGAGAGCCATGGACAAGATCCACAAGTCCGATGCCCAGTGGAAGAAGCTGTTGCCCAACCACGTGTATCGGATCACGCGCGGTGGGGAGACCGAGCGGGCGTTCACCGGCGCGTACTGGGACACCAAGACCCCCGGTGTCTACCGGTGCTCGAACTGCGGACTCGACCTGTTCGATTCAGAGGCGAAGTATGATTCAGGAACGGGGTGGCCGAGCTTCCGGGACGTGATCGATTCGGAGCACATTGAAACACGGATCGACCGGTCGCTGGGGTCCGTACGTCTCGAGGCGGTCTGCGCCCGCTGCGGCGCTCACCTCGGACACATCTTCGACGACGGGCCCCAACCCACCGGGAAACGCTACTGCATGAACTCGGCGGCGCTCACGCTTGTTGCGAAGAACGGATCGACTGGGTCGTGGTAGTGTGCCAAGATACGCTGTTCTAGGGCGTTGTCCCATGAACCCCAATGCCGACAGACACGGCTTCGGAATCACCGCCAGCGTGCACGGCAGCCACAACCTCCACCCGCAAGGATCGATCGGCGGTGAGGTCCACAGACGTCCGCAGTGCAACGCTGGAACTCGGGACCGCGATCGCCGAGACGGCGTGGCTCGTGGATGCCTC
>RXOA01000083.1 GCA_003979035.1 Candidatus Bipolaricaulota bacterium | reverse complement strand
GTCTCGCGCGAAGAGCAATCAGATGGTCTCGCTGACGCGCGGTCATCGGTAGCTGACGGATTCCGTCTTCGACCGCACGCACCGCAGGTTCAAGTTCGTTCAGTTGGATCAGGAGGGCCGCCCATACTGCGAGGACTTCCTGAAGGAACTGTTGCTCGGGCGGTGACTGAAGCGCCTTCTGCCACGTCTTCGCCACGTGGGCGCGCGCTTCGTCGGTTCTCCCCGCAGCAAGCTCCAGATACGCGAGGGCGAGCGATCCCCAAAGCTCGTCCGGAGCATGGTCAACGCTCGATTGGGCGTGGGCTTGAGCCATGATAAGATCGCCGCGCTGAATGGCGGCCACGGCAAGACGATGTGCCACAAATGATGAGTAGCGATCCGCATGCAGGCGTCGGGTCATCCGATATGCGGAAGTCCACGACTCCACGGCCGATGTCTCATCTCCCGCCCCCCAGTGCGCCTCCCCCTCAACGAGACGAGCCCAAGCATCATCCATCTCCACGCCCAAACGGGACAGCTCCTCGCTCGCTTGCCGTGCGCATGAGATGGCGACGGCGTAGTTCCCGACTGCAGTATGAATTTGCGACTCCACAACAAGGCAGTCCGCGGCGCCAAGCGGATCCACACCCAGCTTCAAGCGGAGACCGCGGCTGTCACGGAGAAGAGAAAGCGCTTCATCGAAACGGCCCTCCGCCTTGCGGCACTGAGCAAGAGTGAACTGGAGAAGGGACGTTCCCCAAGCATCTCCCAGTTCTTGTCTCAGTCTGAGGCTGTCCGAAATCAGCTGCTCAACCTCCCTCAATGAGGCCCTCTGGTGTGTCCGAAGTACGGCGAACGACTCCAGCGCGACCGCCTCGCCCCATCGATCCCCGAGATCATGGAACAATCGGATCGCTCTCCGGCTGTTTTCCGCCAGCTTCGAGGATGTCTCGACGGACGGGTCGGCGAAGCCTGCAAGGACGCTGATCAGGGCATAGCTGCTGTTGAAAGGCCCTTGATCAAGGAGTGCGATCGACCGCGAAAAGAGCTCTCTCATCTTCGTCGGTGAAGACCAACGATGGAACCACGCCTCCAGCCCCAACACCAGGCCCCGCAACTCGGAATCCGCTTTGCCCGCTTGGAGCATGCGCGATGCCTCGCCGAACATCTCCGTTCCATCCGAGAAATCGCTGCGGATGTCGTTGATGAAGAACACAGCTCTCGCAGACCGACGAACCCTGTCCAGATCGCCGGTTTTCAGGGCTTCGCACCAGGCGGACCGGACATTCCCCCAATCATCCACCAACTCTCTGAGCGCGATGGCTTGATCCGGTCCCACCAGCCGGCGCTCGCTTCGTTCAATCAGATCCAGGTAGAACGCCAAGTGGAGTCTTCGCGAGGGTTCGATCTCCTCATCGGCGACCGTGGTTCTCCCCGCAGCGAACTGGCGCAATGCTTCGTGGATGGCGAATCGCGAGGTAGATGTGCGACGGATGAGACCTCGATCCACAAGCTGCGCCAAGTCAGACGGCGTCGCGTTGCACACCATAGCGGCCGCTTCCGTGGAGAACCCACCCTGAAACACGCTGAGCCGGACCAAGACGGCCTGCGCCCTCGTAGAGAGCGCCTCCCATGCCGCGACGTACACCTGAAGAAGGCTCCGATGGCGAGAGGCGGGCAACTCCGCGTCGGAGCGCAGAAGCTCCAGATCGCGCTCGATCGTCTCAGCGATCCGCTCTGCGGGAAGAACCCTTGCCCAGCGGGCAGCCATCTCGATTCCCAGCGGGTGTCCCGCAACGAAGCGGCAGATCTGCTCCGCTGCTTCGATCACATCGCTTGTCACAACGAACGCTTCCGATGCGCGTCGCGCCGTCTTCAGGAACAGCTGCACCGCGGGCGCCTTCCGACGCTGTTCGGGGAGCGCCGCCGAACCAAGCGGCTCATACGATAAACCGATCACCCGAATCATCCATTCCCCGACGATGTTCAGCGGCTTTCGCGCTGTCACAAGGAGCACGGCAAACGGCACCGTTTCCAGCAATGTCTTGATGACGGAGACACCATCCCCGATGTCATCGGCTTCATCCAGCAGAATCAACAGCCGCCGGGAGCCGAGCTGCTCTGTGAGCGAGCCACGGATCCGCTTCTCGGCCGATCCACGTGGGCTTAGCGGAATTCCTGGGCCGAGACCCAACGCATCCAAGATCGCGGAGACGGTTGCGTTGGCCGTGTGAACGGACGAAAGCGAGACAAAAGCAACCCCGTCAGGAAAACGATCCGCCAATTGAGCGGTCGCTTCGACGGCAAGTCGCGTCTTCCCGACACCGCCGATCCCCGTCAGGCTGATCAGTCGCGCCCCGTCCTCAATGAGGCGATGGATTCTTTGCAGCTCCTCGACACGTCCTTCAAGCTCCGTCGGATAGGAGGGAACGCCAATCAGAGACGGTGCCATGCGGACCGGCGACGCGGCGTCGTCCTTGCTCGCGGCAACCGATGACGCAAGCGCCACCGTTTCCTCGGAGGGCTCCAAGCCAAGGTCTCGAAGGAGCACGTTTCGGCAGCTTTCGTAGACACGAAGAGCCTCCGTACGCTGCCCATCGGATACGAGAAGCTCCATCAGCCGGCGCTGATGCTCTTCGTTCAGAATGTCCGTCGCGACAAGCAATCGCGCATAGCGGATCGCTTCCTTCGGCGCCTGTTTCTCCTGAAACCTCCGGATGATCAAATCCAGGGCGTCGGCTTGGTCCACTCGCAGAGCTTCTCCTTCCGAGAGCTGCCATTGATCGAACGGTTCACTGTCGTCAACATGGAATCCCTCAAGAAAACGCCCTTTGATCTCGTTGACGACGGTGACAAGCCGCGATTCCCAACCCCCGGTTTCATCCCTTGTGGACAGGGCTCCCGTCTTAACCTCGTTCTGCGCTCTGGAGAGGCAATCCCGCAACTCAAGTACGTCGACGCGAGTGTTCTCGTTTCGGGTGAGCGCGATGATGTGCCGTCCAGTCTCGAGCCAGGGCGCGACCTTGCTTCGCCTGAGCATCCACAGCAGGTTCCTTAGATACGCAAACGCCTTCTCCGGAGACGCTTCCGGCCACAGCAACGCAGCTAGATTCTCGCGGCTGTGCCCCTGGCAGGTGGTTGCCAGATACGCAAGCAGTGCCAGCGCTTTCCGCCTCGAGAACGTTATCTGCTCGTGGTCACATTCAATCCGCGGGAAGCCGAACAAGTGGATTCGAAGTTCGTTTAACACTCGTTTCCCTCCGCGTGTTCCATTCTACCACGCCGCACCGTGAGACGCGCACGAGACGGCTGTTTCCTAGGGTAGTAGAAGGTGAGAAGGTACCGTTCAGGAGAGGGATGCATCCGTTTCTTGCACTCGACAACATCCACGAGGAAGAACTCGCCAGAGAGACGAAATCGGGAACTCGCGAGATGCTCTTCCGATGGTCACCTCCTTGGCTGCAGCCCTCACAAGAGAATCACCAGATGGTCCTGAAAATCGAGCCCACCGATTTGGCGAAGTCAGCTCGACTGTACACAGGCGAGCCGATCCGGACCCAGCTGGCGATCCGGCGAATCCTGGAGCTCGAGACGGCCAGGGTTCTTCTCAAGACGCGTACGCAAGACCCGATGCTCCTCGCGTGGGTCAAGCAACTGCACGCCCGCTGTCTTCGTCAATGCTACGCAACAAGGGGTTGTGTCGTTGGGGAGTGCTCGCTTGCCGCAATCGCGTTCATGCGCTACTTGGCAGTGTGCCCATGGGATCCGTTCGGTCAGATCCTGGCCCGACAATTCCAGCGTCTTCGTCACCTACGGGACGATCAGGGTCGTTGGCTTCGTGTTCCGTTCTACTACACGCTTCTGGTTCTGGTTGAGTGTGCTCCCACGTATCCCGCAGCACGTGACGAAATCCTTCACGCCCGCGGCAGTTGTCAGCAAGCGATCGATCGAATGCGCATTGCACAGCCGTATCGTGCACGGCGCGAGTCGATCCTTCGCGCCGCTCTTCAGTTCGATCCCGACGAAAACTCGAACCGTGGCCGATGATCATGCCTGGTACGGCGTCCCCTTGATCGGTACTCTTCCCGAAGTGAAGACGAAGGAGTCAGCGTGACCGAGCACAACAATGGAGAGCGTTTGGCCCGTGTTCCGGCAACAGGAGTCGAGCGGGGACTGGAACTTGTCGCCCAGATCGCTCTCGGCATCGAGATGGCGTGGCTCTACATTCGCTTCGGCGCGTTGCGGGAATCCGTCTCCTGGCCGACGCTTGCCGGGTTGTTTTCCTTGGTCGCTGCCTCGATCGTGCTGTATACATTGCTGAGTCTTGCTCGGAGGCTTCGGATCTCGTCGCTTCCGTACGCATCACGGATCCGGGAGCCGTTTGTCGAGGGGTATCTCCAGCTGGTGCGCAGCTTTATCGCCCTTCTGAAGGCGATTGTGCTTGTCATGATCGGGATGTCGGAATGGATGTGGATTCAAGTCGCGCTCGGCAATTCGGAGTCGTTCTCGTGGTTTTTCCTGCCAGCGGGTGTGCTGTTCATTGCGGGAGCGTTCCTTCTGTTCTCAAGAGCTCTCCATCGGCTGAACTAGTGCACGGGTCAAGTACGAACAGGGGTGCGACGGCGTTCTCGATCGAATCTCACAGCACGCGGAGATGGAGATCAAGGCACCGGTGATTCCGGGACAACCGAACAGGATCTGCGTAGACGCAACCCTTCCCGCCACGATGAGCGTCTTTCCCTCGCCGGCGGGTTCAGCGAACGCTGTTCATCACCGGCGGAGGCTTTGTCTGTGCAACAGCCACCATCACACCGATCGCTTGATGAGGCCGGATCGATGTCTGCAGGCCGCCTCCGGATTGTGTCCCGTGGGTGCTGCAACATCATCTGCCCGCGTTGTCCCTGATCGGATGCCGCCGTCACGGCCTCAATGAACATCGCCGCACTCTTGTGTGGGGGTGGCGTTATGATCTCGGCCGAAGCGGTTCCAACCGCCATGATCGGCCTTGGCGGCGCGACCCGTGGACCCTGAACCCTGGCAGGATCATGCTCTCTGAGATCGGCAAGCGGGTGGCGTAGCCGCCGGCATTCGTTGCTCCGAGTCCGGGATCGGGGGTGCGGTTGAAAAGCTGCACCACCTGAAGTGCTAAGTCAGAGAGGCTGAAGTGGTAGGATCGCCTCGGGAGAACGAGAGGTG
>RXOA01000082.1 GCA_003979035.1 Candidatus Bipolaricaulota bacterium | reverse complement strand
GGCGCGGGCGTTTCGACCGAACGTGGAGGCGTACACCCGCTTGATGGATGCGACAAGCTGCGAGAGGCGCTTATCGAGCGGACCCCGATTGGGAAGGAACTCCGACAAGTAGATTCCGGCAAACGAGTGTTCCGGATTGTCCTCCATCACGGAGGAGGAACGCGCCACAAGCGGCCGCTTCTCGGTCTCCAAGAAATCGGCGAGGGTGCCGAGCCACCGCTCGGGGAACACGGCTGTCGCGAACCGCTCGGCGACTTCGTCCAGCGAGAGATCCTTGCTGCAACCGGCTCGGATGACCTCGTCCAAGGCGTTGCCGGCGATGAACTCGTCAAAGATTTCTGTGGTGAGAACGGTGGAGGACGGAAAATGCACCAAGTGTTGATGCTCGGTGAGGCTACCGCCTTGCGCCATGTGGTCCATGACGAACAGCAGGCCACGCGCCTTGCCACCGATATCACCGTTTCCGATCAGGCGGAACCCCTCCGGGAGGCGGTCATTGGAGAAACGATAGTGCCCGTCGTGACCGCGTCCGAACTCATCGAACGCCGACAGGCGGACGTCTGGCTCATAGGAGCATCGTTGTCTCGACGGGCGATCATGTACCAAGAGACGCCTCCTGTTCTTCCGCAACGGCTACTTGAATCGCGAGGATTGTCTTGGCGTCCGTGATCTCGCCGGAATGCACCATCCTCCAGGCCTGCTCAATCGGGAATGTCCGACAGGTAGGGATCTCGTCGATCCAGCGTGCGGCGGCATGGCTCAACGAGCGGGCAATGAACAATGTCAGCCATTCGTTGCTGAATCCGGGCGATGACAAGAATCGGAAACATTCATGCCAGGTCGCCGCTTCATATCCGGTTTCTTCGAGCAGTTCGCGTTTTGCACACTGCAGTGGCGTTTCTCCGGGATCGAGCTTGCCGGCGGGAATCTCCCACAATTCGGAGTCGACAGCGTGGCGGTACTGACGAACGAGGATGAGCGAGTGAGGTTCCCGAAGTGCAAGAATGCACGCTGCACCTGGGTGAAGGACGAACTCCCGGATGGCATGTCGCCCGTCCGGGAGTTCGACTTCGTCTACGCGCAATTCGAGCAGTTCGCCCGAGAATACGGTTTCCTCTCTGATCGTGCGCGGCTTATGCAGCGTTGTATCCTTCCTCGATTGCCTGGATGTTGACGGCGACGAGCTTTGCCTTGCCGCTGTCCTCGAATGCTTTCTCCATCGTTCTCTTGAGTGTCTCGAGCGGGACGATTGCCGTCGCCTTGATCAGCGCGCCAAGAGCAATCATGTTGATCGTTCTCGCGTTTCCGATCTTGGCCGCGAGGGCGTTCAGGGGAACGGAGACGACGCGGACATCGGATCGCTCGATCGGCGCCTCGATCAGCGAGCTGTTGACGAGAATCGTTCCTCCGGCAACTACGAGAGCTGCAAACTTGTCAAGCGACGGGCGGTTCATCGCCACCAGCGCGCTGGGTTCGTCCACGATCGGAGAACCCACCGGCGAGTCCGATGTAACCACGGTGCAATTCGCCGTGCCGCCACGCATTTCGGGGCCGTAAGAAGGTAGCCAGGTCACTTCCAAGCCGTGATCCATCCCGGCTTGGGCAAGGATCTTGCCAGCAAGGATGACGCCTTGTCCGCCGAATCCTGCGATTACGACTGAGCGTTCCATGCTACCTCTACCTCCTATCCACGAGATCCCCGAGCGGGAACACCTCGGTGACCACGTCGGCGACGTGTTTATTGGATGCAATCGGAGACATCCGCCAGTTGGTGGGGCAGGTGCTCAGCACCTCGACAAGCGAGTACCCCTTCTCGTTGACTTGATTCTCGAACGCTTTCTTGATTGCCTCTTCCGTGTCGAGAATCCGCCTCGTATCGAAGAGCGCCTGTCTGGTGATGTAGGTCGGCGCATCGAGCTGGGCAATCATCTCCGAGAAGCGGATCGGATAGCCGACCTGTGCCGGATCGCGGCCGGCAGGTGTGGTCGTTGTCTTCTGGTGCACCAACGAGGTTGGCGCCATCTCGCCTCCCGTCATCCCGTAGACCTGGTTGTTCACGAAGATCACGGTGATGTTCTCGCCGCGGTTCGCGGCATGGATCGACTCCGCCGTGCCGATGCTAGCGAAATCACCGTCGCCCTGATAGGCGAACACAATCAGGTTCGGGTCGGCGCGCTTCACCCCGGTTGCCACGGCGCTCGCCCGCCCGTGCGCCGCTTGAATGGCATCGCAGCGGTACCAGTTGTAGGCGAAGACGGAACAGCCGACGGGCGCGATGCAGACTGTCCGTTCAGCGATTCCGAGCTCGTCAATCGTCTTGCCGATAATCCGTGTCAAGATGCCGTGATGGCATCCGGGGCAGTACGTCGACTTGGCAGCCGTAAGGCTCTGAGGCCGGGAGAAAACCTTCACCATGTCCGCAGTTTCAACCTGCATGCTTCCTCACCTCGCTCAGGATGTCTCGTGGCGTGGGGACGATGCCCCCCATTTCCCCGTAAAACGGTGTTGCCGCCCGTTCAGCCACCGCCAGCCGTACATCTTCCCACATCTGGCCGGCGCTCATCTCCACGGTGAGCACTGTGGAGACATGTGACGACAGCTCGCGCAATGGCTCATACGGAAACGGCCAAACCGTGATTGGGCGGAACAGCCCGACCTTGAGCCCTTCTTCGCGTGCCCGGCGTACGACTGTCTCGGCGATACGGGCCATGGTTCCGTGGGCGGCGATGACGAGGTCGGCATCCTCGGTCATCGTTTCCTCGTAGCGGAGTTCGGCCTCCTCAATCCGCCGATACTTCGCCTGCAAGTCGAGGTTCATTTGCCTGAGGACTTCGGGATCGAGATCGAAACTGAGGATGATGTTCGGATCCCGCCCCGAGGCTCCGGTGGTCGCCCACGGCTTGGCGGGGATCGATGCCGGATCGATCGGTTCGGGGAGTTCCACCGGTTCCATCATCTGCCCGAGGAGCCCATCGGTGAGGATCATCACCGGTGTCCGGTACCGATCGGCCAATTCGAAGGCAAGCATTGTCAGCTCGCCCGCTTCGGGAACGGTAGACGGTGCAAGGACGATCATGTGATAGTCGCCATGACCGCCTCCTTTGGTTGCCTGGAAGTAGTCACACTGCGATGGGGCGATGTCCCCGAGGCCTGGGCCGCCGCGAACGACATTCACGATGACCGCAGGCAGATTCGAGCCGGCAAGATATGAAATCCCCTCTTGCTTCAAACTGATCCCGGGCGAAGAGGAAGACGTCATCGTGCGGACGCCCGCTGCTGCTGCCCCGTAGACCATGCTGACCGCAGCGATTTCGCTTTCGGCCTGAACGAATGTTCTGCCAAGGCGGGGCATGTTCCGGGCCATGTGTTCCAGCAACTCGGCTTGAGGCGTGATTGGGTAAGCGAAATAGCACTGACAGCCGGCTCGAATCGCCGCTTCGGCAATCACTTCGTTACCCCGTAATAGGTCGCGTTTTCCCATTGCTCCTCCTTGCCTTTAGGACTGAGCCGGAACCTTCTGGCGGTAGACCTCGATTGCGATGTCGGGGCAAGTCATTGCGCAGAAGGCGCACCCGACACATGCAGAAGGACGTTCCATGTGAACAACGTTGTAGCCGGAATGATTGAGTTCACCCGAGAAGCCGAGCACCTGCTGTGGGCACGCGGCGATGCAAAGCCCGCAGCCCTTGCATCGCTCTTCATCAATTCGAACCGTTCCTCTTGGCATGACGGCCTTCGTCCTCCCCTTTCGGATACAGCTCCTTGCTCAAGCGCTTGCTGCGATGCTTGCGAAGTCGCGATAGGTCGCTATCCGCCTTCTGCATCCATTGCTTGAGCCTCTCCTCGATGAACGGCTCGCGTGGAGCGCAGTCACGATCATGCTGCGGCTGAGCGCAAGGCGCATGCGATGTGAGCGCTCGATTCAGCTCTGTGAACCGTTGATCGAACAGATCGTCGTCTTGGGGCTGATGCGCGGACAGCAGCAACACCCGCGCTTGCTGCTCCGCATCATAGGCGAGAACCCTGACCCGCACGCGATAACCGACTTGAAGATCGCAGAGATCCGACGATGGATCGCTCTCCGCGACGACCGCGATTTGGCCGTTTGGCAAGCGAACCCTGAGGTTGGACGCGTCCTGCTCTGTGATCTCGCCGGTCACAACCCTACCGATCTCCAACACCATTCGTCGCCTTGGGGTCCTCTGCGCCTTTGAATCGACGCGTTCGGGCGTTCGCTACCCGGCTTTGGTGACGCGTCCCGACTTGATGCAGCGCGTGCAGACGGAGATGTGTTTCCGCTTGCCGTCCAGAAAAGCGTGAACGCGCTGAATGTTCGGAGAGCGAACCCGTCGTGTTTTCCTGTGAGAGTGGCTGATCGCATTTCCCGCCACAGGCCTCTTCCCGCAGATCTCACATATCCTAGCCATCGTTTCACCTCATGAAGACTTGATCAATATCGGTTCTACATATGCCGGCTCAGCCGACAGGATTTCGTCCTTGCAGTACAGCCGTCGTCCCAAAACGCCGATCGCCGACGCGGAAGGCATCACCGCATCCTCCGATGCAAGCTTCAGGGGGACAATCCCCGTTTGCAGATGATCTCTCGCGAGCTCCAGAAGCTGACCACGGAGCCGCGTAACACCACTTCCACCAACCACCAAAGGTCGAGACCTCTTTGCGATGCGATCGATCAATCGCTCTCTTGTCACCATTTCGGTCGGCCCCAGGCTGTGTCCATCATTGTACCATTGAGCGTAGTACAACTCGCGGCGGCTATGCACCACGATACACGCTCGGCCGCTCAACGTGGTTCGCAAAAGGTACGACTCCAGCCCATCCACGCCGACAAGCGGAACACCAAGCGACTGACACAACCCTTGTCCAGTGGCAAACCCAATCCGCAGTCCGGTGAACGAACCCGGGCCTCGATTGACACAAACCAACTGAATGTCACGCTTGTCCAGGCCGCTGGCCTCAAGAAGATCGACGAGCGTCGGCAGAAGTTGCTCGGCATGGCGCAAACGCTCCGTCATCGTATGCTCGGAGACCGTTTCGGATCCCCGAACAAGCGCGACACTCCCGATTTCCTCCGCTGTGTCTAGTCCTACGGCCAACATCCCATGGGAATGGTAAGAGCCAGAGTGAGCCATTTCAACCGAGGAGGCGCCGCGGCGCTATGAAAGGATGATCGAGTCGGTGCTTGATGTCCACAAGATCGGCTTGAATCTGCTGTTGGAGTTGGTGATGAGAGGAGAACCGCTTATCGGGGCGGATCCATGAGATCAAATGCACTTCGCAGAAAGAGGGTTGGACTTCGGGATCGATTGCTGTCAACAAGTGAGTCTCGAAGCGCTCTTCCGCGCCTCTGAATGTGGGGCGGGCCCCGATGTACACTGCGGACGGAAATCCTCGGCTCTCCACGAAACACCAGGCGGCATAAACCCCATCGGGTGGAATGATGGTCTCCTCGGGGACCTGAACGTTGATCGTCGGGGCTCCAAGTCGCCGTCCGATGCCATCGCCCCGGACAACCGGACCGGCGTAGATCGGGAACCGCCCGAGCAGCTCGGTCGCCTCTTCGATGCTCCCTTGACGGAGGCAGGCGCGGACTCGACTGCTGCTAATGGGTTCTCCGGCCAGCAGGACCGCGGGAACGGATGTCACATCCCCTGTTGGCAGCCACCTGCGAATCTCGCTCGCATCTCCCGCTCGCGAGGCGCCGAAGCGGAAGGCATCACCGACGACCACGGCGGCCGCGTGCAGTTCGCGCCCAAGAATCTCCACGACGAACCGATCGGCATCCATGTCGCGGACCGTGGCGAAGGGCACGGAGACAACTTGGTCGACGGTCGGTCGGAGAAGCGCTGATTTGACCATGCCTGGGGAGAGGATGCAGCGCGCCCGTGGGCTGCTGCCTCGCGGAGACGCGAGGCACCTTGAGGGGATGTCGAAGGTGAAGACGACGGCGCGCAGACCATGCCGATCCGCCTTGCGTCGCGTCTCGGCGAGCACCGCCTGGTGGCCAAGGTGGACGCCGTCGAAGTTGCCGATCGCCACGACCGTCTCCATACGCTCTCCTTTCGGGGTCTTCCATCCATGGTACTTGAAAGGCACGGCCGATCCCGCCTGGTGCGGGGAGTTGAACGCGCGGGATGCGGAGCGTTACAATGCGAAAAGCCAATGCGCGATGAACGGATTGCCGATCCCAATTATCATCTCGAGGATGTATCCGAAGACGAGATTCTGACGAATCTTCGCCCAGGCCGGTTGGATGAGTTCGTGGGGCAGGAAGATATTCGTGAGAAGCTCCGCATCTATGTCTGTGCGGCCCAGAAACGCGGCGAACATCTCGATCACGTGCTGCTCCATTCTCCCCCGGGATTGGGAAAGACCACATTGGCTCACATCATCGCGTCGGAGATGGGAGTCAACATTCGCGTCACTTCGGGGCCCGCGATCGACAAGGCCGGTGATCTTGCGGCGATCCTGACCAACCTTCAACCCTGCGACGTCTTGTTCATTGATGAGATCCATCGGTTGCGTCGGAACGTCGAGGAGATTCTCTACCCGGCGATGGAGGATTCAAAGATCGACATCATCCTCGGTGAAGGGCCCAACGCACAGTCTTTGCGGATCGATCTGCCACCGTTTACGCTGATCGGAGCAACGACGCGCTCCGGGTTGATCTCCGCTCCGTTGCGGGATCGCTTTGAAGTCTCGTTTCGCTTGAACTTCTACGGTGCGGCGGAATTGGCGGCGATCATCCGGCGTGCGGGAATCCTTCTCGACGTAGACGTTACGGAGGAAGGTGCACTGGAACTGGCAACGCGGGCCAGAGGAACGCCGAGGATCGCCAACCGTCTT
>RXOA01000081.1 GCA_003979035.1 Candidatus Bipolaricaulota bacterium | reverse complement strand
CCTTGCCATCGCAGACGTTCACTTGGTTGAGGGGCTGCGGCAGGTCCGGTGGCCGGGGAGGTTTGAGTCGGTTCGTGTCGCGCCTCGGATTGTGTTGGATGGGGCCCACAATCCCGCGGCGATCGCCGCCGTCGCTGACAGCTTCCGTAGGTTGACGCCGCGCAGGCGGAACCGTCACCTGCTGTTCGGCGTGATGGAGGACAAAGCGGTTGCGGAAATGCTGGAGATCCTCTTGCCCGAGGTATCCGTTGCCACGCTGACGACGAGCGGGGAACCACGAGCGATGTGTCCGCGCAAAGCGGCCGAGATCGCGGTCCAATTTGGTGTCTGCGCGAAGATCTCCGATACTGTCCCCGATGGGATCGCGATCGCATCAGCGTCGCTTGATTCAAGCGACGTTCTTCTTGTCACCGGGTCGTTGTCCGTTGTGGGGCAGGCACGGGCGGAACTGCTGGAGGCGGGATGCTTGACGATCTAGCAAAATCGGGGCCTCGTCACATCGCCGTGATTATGGATGGCAACGGTCGATGGGCGCGTGGGCGGGGGCTTCCTCGTATTGCCGGGCACCGAGCCGGAGCGCGCGCGGCGGAGAGGTTGATTCGCTACGTGGGCGAGCACCAATCGGCGTCGTACGTGACGCTGTTCGCCTTCTCCACGGAGAATTGGCGCCGCCCTCCCGAAGAGATCGCGTTCTTGATGGACCTGTTCGCCGAGTACTTCCGCGACAAATGCGACGAGATGGTCGAGCAAGGCGTGTGCCTCCGTGTCGCCGGCCAGCTCGATCGGTTGCCGAGAAGCGTTCAGGATGCGGCCAGGCATGCCATGGAGCAGACGCAGGCGGGGCAGCGGATCGTCGTCAACATTGCGTTGAGCTACGGCGGTCGTGAAGAGATCCTCCACGCCGTCAAGCGGCTTTCCCGACGCGTTGAACGGGGCGAGATGTCGGCGGAGCAGCTGACGGAAGAGGCGCTTGCCGGAGAGCTTTACACCGCGGGGATTCCCGATCCGGATCTAATCATCCGAACCAGCGGGGAGATGCGCCTCTCGAATTTCCTCCTGTGGCAGGCCGCCTATGCAGAACTCTACTTCTCGGAAACGCTGTGGCCGGACTTCGGACCGGACGACCTTGAACAGGCGCTGGATGCGTTTCGGCGCCGTGATCGCAGGTTTGGGAGGCAGTAGCCGGTGAAGAATCTGTTGATTCGTGTGCTGAGCGGGTGCGGCGCCGGCGCAATCGTCGTGGGAATCGTCTATGCGGCGGCGGCGTACGACGCGATGTGGGCTCTTGGGATGCTGTTCTTCGTGATTGCCGGAATGGCCACCGTGGAGTATGTGTGCTTGCTGAAGCAGATCGACCTCAAACTGTCTCGTGTCGAGAACCTTGCTCTGGTCGCATTGCTGACGTGTTGCTTCATTGCTTTCGGCGGCCGCTACGCCGAGGTGGGGGTGATTTTCGCGGCGGCGTTCCAGGTCCTGCGGCACCTTCGCACACTTCCTCATCGTGAGGGTTTCCTGAAGGTGGTTGCCGGTCTGTTCGGCTTGCTGTACGTTCCGTGGCTGCTTCATTACTTCCTGTTGCTGTTCACCAGCGAGCCTGCCGGCGAGGTCAATCTTCGGCTGGCAAAAACGGTGATGGTGCTGTTGATGGTGTGGGGGTACGATGCCGGCGCGTACTTGATCGGATCGCTATTCGGCAGGCACAAGGCGTTCCCGCGCGTGAGTCCGAACAAGACTTGGGAGGGAATCGCGGGCGGGCTCCTGGTGGCGGTCGCCGGGGGCGTCGTGGCGGCTCAGCTCAGCGATGCGTGGCGTGTCCTGATCGCGGGACCGGGATTCGGCTGGCTGGTGCTGCTGGCGGCGTTTGTTAGCGGGGCGGCTCAGCTCGGGGATGTCTTCGCATCCAAGCTGAAGAGGGCTGCGGGGGTCAAGGACTCAGGATTCTTCCTGCCCGGACACGGAGGGTTCCTTGATCGAATCGACGGCCTGCTGTTTGCACTGCCTGTTTTCTACTTCGTCTACGAGGCGTTTGTCCGCGCCGCCTTGGGACGATAGGAATCTGTCGTTCGAATACAAGAACATGGGCGGTCTGTTCGGCCGCAAATGCAAAAGTGTAGGGCGGCCGAGCCGCAGGCTTGACCGCCCTCTCCGGGTGGTGAAAAAGATGAGGGGGTTCTCACTCTTTCTGCGGCCACTATAGCACATTGACGGGGCGGCGTCGGTAACGTACATCACACGCAACGCACCGTTTGTTGCGCTGTGCCGCTATGGGTTGGCGACATCCGCGAGGGTCAGCGAGTCGAGCAGGGAGACGAAGCGATGGTTGATCTGTTGCCACAGGGAACGAGTCGGGCAAGCATCCCGGATGTGGCAGCCCTGTGCTTCCGCGGTCAGGCATCCCACAAGCTCCAACGACTCTCCCAATCCGACGAGAATGTCGCGGACCGATATCTCCTCCGGCCGAAGGATCAGGCGGTATCCTCCATAGCGTCCTTGAACGGCATCGACGATTCCTGCCGTCTTCAACTCGTGCAGGATCTTCTCGACAAACGGAGACGGCAGATCGTACTTCTCGGCGATGCACCGCGCTGAGACAGGTTCCCCATCCGGGACACGCACCAGCTCGGCGGCGGCAATCAATCCGTAGCTTGCCTTCTTTGTGAGGAGCATTCTCGTCCGTTCGCGTCTAACAGCAAGGGCTTCCGGGAAGCCCTTTGATCTGTTGCTTCCGGTCACCCTGATCCAAGAATCCTGCGTAGCGGTCTTCGAGTTCCTTGCGGTGGCGGGCAATCCGCTCGTGCCGTTGCTCAAGCGTGGCCGGGATCGGCCGCTTCTCGGCGATGAAATACTCATGGATCGCTTCATTCAGCGCGTCCGCGGCAAGAGAAGAGCAGTGCATCTTCGGCGCGGGCAGCCCTCCGAGTTCCGCTGCCACTTGGCTGTTGGTGATGGTGATGGCCTCATCCACGGTCTTCCCCTTGGCAAGAACGGAGACCATCGACGAGGTGGCAATTGCCGCCGTGCAGCCGAATGTCTCCCAGGAGATATCGGCGATGATGTCCTCCCCGTTTTCCGCCCGCTCGACAAGGATGTACATCCACATGACGTCGCCGCACAGGATGTTCCCCACCTTGCCGACAGCCGAATAGCGTGCGAGTTTCCCGTGGTTCCGAGGTTCGCGAAAGTGCTCCATGACCTGTTCGTTGTACATCAGGAATCTCCCAGCTTGAACGGCGATATCGATCGGAGATCTTCGACTACGCCGGGGAGTGTTCGAAGAAGCGTATCGATGTCCGCCTGTGTTGTTTGTTGTCCCATGCTCAACCGAAGGCTGCCGTGCGCCATCTCGATCGGAACTCCGATAGCCTGGAGTACGTGGCTGGGCTCGAGATTGGGCGAAGAGCAGGCCGATCCTGTCGAAGCCGCGATTCCCCGCTCATCGAGTTTCATCACCAGGCTCTCGCCCTCAATGGCGGCGAAACTGAAATTGGCGATGTGCGGTAGCGAGCCGGAACGATCTCCATTGAGCCTGGTTCCCGGAATCCGAAGCACCCCATCGATCAACTGCTTGCGGAACCCGCTGAGCCTTTCCACAAGGGTCTCCCGCCGTTCAACCATCAATCGGCAGGCGGACGCGAAGCCCACGATTCCATGCACGTTCTCCGTTCCGCTGCGCACACCGCGCTCGTGCCCTCCGCCGTGGACGAGGGGCACCAGCCTCATGCCGGGGCGGGCCGCAAGGGCGCCGACTCCCTTGGGACCATGGAGCTTGTGTGCCGAAAGCGAAATCAGATCGGTTGATTCCGTTGGGAGGTCAACCCGCCCGAATGCCTGGACGGCATCGGTGTGGAACAGGACGCTTCGCGCTCGGCAGAGTTCGCCGATTTCGCGAATCGGCTCAAGGATCCCAAGTTCGTTGTTGCCGGCCATGATCGAGACAAGGAGCGTCTGGTCGTCGATTGCATCCGCGATCGATTGAGGATTGACGCGACCTGTGGTGTCGACGGGGATGCGGGTGATCCTGTACCCCTGTTGTTCGAGCCAATCGCACGGATGAAGGATCGCGTGGTGTTCGATCGCCGAGCAGATGATGTGTCGGCGGTCCGGTCGTGAGCGCGCCAATCCGAAGATGGCAAGGTTGTCGGCTTCGGTGGCGCCTGATGTGAAAACGATTCCTTCAGGATCCCAAGAAAGCGCTTCGGCGATCAATCGGCGCGCGTCCTCGACGGCCTTTCGCGCTTGGCGTCCCTCTTCATGCAAGCTGGATGCGTTGCCGTGCTTCCGTTGGAAGTACGGCAGCATGGCGGCGAAGACCTCAGGGTCGAGCGGCGTCGTCGCAGCGTTGTCCAGATAGGTTCTTGTGTTCATTGAAGCATCACGGCTGAAATCCTACCTGGTTGGTCCGGTTTGTCAAGGACCGCGGCTAGATCTGTTCGAACCGATCCTTTCCCGCGCCGCAATCCGGACATGTCCAGCCGTCCGGAAGATCGGCAAACGACGTTCCAGGCTTGATATCCGTGGTTGGATCCCCTACTTCAGGATCGTACATGTAGCCACATACCGTGCATTCCCACTTGTCCATCCTATCCTCCTGCTTCAAGGTTGTCGTGATCCGCCAACGATGAAGGGTCGTCTCTTCCTGGGATCGGGACTTCGAGATCCGCAGGTGGAGCGGCGGGTTCGTAATCGGACGGCTGCCGCTCCTGCTCGAGGTCGGCTACGGCATCGGACTCCTGAGATTCCGGCGCGTGCCGCGATTCACCATGGTCATCCTCTTGTTCGCCCTGCTGTTCGGGATCAGGAACGCTGTCTCCCGCGAAGTGGAATCGGAACTCCTCACGCGAGCTGAGCCCGAAGTATCGCAGGAATTCATCCGTGACTTCAAGAAGGCTCGTTCTGCCTTGCTGCTCCCCCCGGATCAACCCTCGTTCCAGAAGCTCCTGGATGTGCGCGTACGCCTTGTTGCCGCGTACCTTGACCACGTCCGCCTGCGTGACCGGCTGGTTGTAGGCGACCACGGCAAGCGTTCGGAGAACCGACCGCTGGATGTCTTGCTGCGGCGCGAGATGCGCCACCCGGTCCACGTGGGCCCGCTTCACCTGAAATGCAGCTCGGGTCGGATCGATCTGAAGTTCAAGACCTCGTTCGGCGGCGGCAAGATCAGCCTGCATTTCCTCGAGCAACGCTCGGACATAAGGCTGTGATGCGTCGAGCAGCTTGGCAAGCGCGCGGTACGTCAGCGGTTCCGGCGAAAGAAACAACGCGGCTTCCAACAGGGCCTTGTCCTGCATGCGGTCGTCAACCATTTCGTTCTCGCACGTCCTAGGCCTCCTCAGGCTCGAGCGAGATGAGGATATCGCCGAGGAACTCTTCCTGCGCGCAACCGATTCGTCCTTGGGACGCTAGGTGGAGCACCTCGAAGAAGCGCTCGATTCTCTCGTCTCGATCGCCGCGATCGAGAAGCCGAAAGAAGCTTGTCACCCGGTTTCCTTTGAGCACTGCCTTGATCCGATCGAACAGGGCATGCAGGCGATCGCCGAAGTCATTGCCGCCGATCTCGAACGCGTCAAATGGATCGTACGCATCTTCAAGCTCCACTTGGTGCAGCAAGCGCTCGGCGCGGCGGCGGCGGACGGTCATTGCCGAAGACAAGGCGATGCGGAGATCAGCCAGCGTCACCCGGCGTTGCGGGCGGCGGCGTAGTGGGAGCCGGAATTCGTCGGGCTCCACAGGAGCGTCCCATTCCGCGGCGGCGTCATCCACGACATCTTCCAGTTCATCGATCAATCCGTCCTGATCGACGGGCCGGGCCGACGCGAGCAACACGTCGGATTGCATCCGCAGAAGGATCGAACACGTCAGGACCATTCGTCCGGGAATCTCGAACTGGAACATGCGGAGAGTGGTGATGTGCTCGCGATATCGCTGTGCCAGTTCGCGGATGTCGATATCCCATGGATCCATGTCCGATGTCAGCCGACGCAGCGTGGCTTCCCAGCCCTCACCTTCCAGGGCTTCGATGGGAACAGCAGCTCCTCTTATGTCGGTCATCTCACACTCCGGCGGCTCAACTCAGATCCAAGGCAAGCACTTGCGATACTCCATGTCGCATTGTCACTCCATAGGCCCGATTCGCGTGACGAACCGTTTCCTCGTTGTGAGAGACAACGATCACCTGCATGTGTTGGGCATACTCGCGCAACATCGAGGCCAATCGGCCGGCGTTCATCATATCGAGCGCGGCATCGACCTCGTCAAGAATGAAGAACGGTGCGTCCTGAAACTCCTGGAGAGCGAAGATGAAGGCCGTTGCCACCAACGTCTGCTCGCCTCCGGAAAGGGAATCGATGACGTGAGGCTCCTTGTCCGGGGGATTGGCCCGGATGATCAGCCCGGATGAGATGTTTCCTTCCTCGTCCAGCGTCAAGGATGCGCTCCCGCCGTCGAACAACTTGCGGAACGTGGAATCGAAGTGCTGGTTGACTTGATGGAGCGTCTCGAGAAACTGCTGACGCTTGCGCTCCTCGATCTGGCCGATCAGCCGCTCGATTTCCAGCTTCTCCTCTTCGAGCGCATCGACTCTCTCCTTGAACTGAAGGAATGCCTCTTGTTGCACGCCGTATTCTTCGATCGAGCGCATATTGATCGGTTCAAGCCGTCGCATCTTTTTCTTGGTGGCTTCGATCACATGCTCAAGATCGCGGACCGATCCTTCGGCGTAGTACGTATCTTCGTGCTCGTCCGGGCCCATCGCTTCGAGTTCGACGTTGGCTTCAGCTTCCTCGCGTTCATACCGCGTGATGGCGCGGCGGAGGTTCTCCAGCCCCTGGTAGGTCTCGCGACGCTTCTCGCGAAGTGCCTTCAGCTCATCGCTTCGCGTTGACGCGACCCCTTTGGCGCGGCTGCCCTCCTCGCGCTTTGCGGCGACCTGTTCCTCGCGCTCCTCCAACTGGGCCGTCAACCGTTCCACCTCGGAGCGTAGCGTCTCGATATCGCGGTTCAGTTTTGAGATCTGCTGTCGTTTCTTGGCCGTATCGAACGAGCCGTCCGTTTGCTGGGGTTCGGCGGCTTGTGGTTTCTTCGGATCGGGCCGCCAGCCGCCGGTCAGCGCCCCGCCGCGGCTCTGGAGATCGCCGTCCACCGTGACCGCGCGAACACCGTCGACATCTCGCAGGGCCTCAAGGTTCTCCGCCACGACGGTATCACCGAGAACGTACTCCAGCGCTCGGCGATATTTGGGATCGAACTCGACCAGGTTGATGGCGTAGTCAATGACGCCGGATTGTCTGAGCGCTTCGGCGGAAGCGAGGCTCTTCCGCGGAGCGACCAGCCGGCGAAGCGGCAGGAGCCGGGCGCGACCAAGGCGTTGTTGCTTCAGATGGTTGATGCAATCGATCGCCGTCTCGCGCGAATCGACGACCAGATCGCCGAGGTGGCCTCCCGCCGCTGTCTCGAAGGCAACCTCAAATCCCTGCTTTGGTTTCGTGAGCGACTCGACGGTTCCATAGACGCCGCCGCGTCTCCTCGCAAGCAGGGCTTCGGCGGCACGGCTTCCCGGGCGGCCGCCCTGGGTTTGAGGCGCACGTGCGGATTCCGTTGCCTTGATCCGCGCCACCTCTTCGATCATCTCCTGGATGTTCTTCGCCTGCTGAACCTTGAAATCGATCTCTCCCTGTTTGTGAAGGAGATCGGACCGCAGCCGTTCAAGATCCTTGATCAGAGAGATGTGGCCGTCATCATCGGCCTCTTCGCGGATTCCTTCGAGTTCCCACTCCTTGTTCTCGATTGCAAGATCGACTGCGGTGAGGGCTTCCTCCATCTCGGAGATGCGATCGCCCATCCCTTCGCGTTCGTGACGAGCCCGCTCCAGCTTTGCCTGAGCCCGCTTTCGCTGATGGTGACGAATCGACAACTCGAGCCGAACCAGTTCCTCGGCAAGGTGCTGATGTTCAAGGGCGGCATCTCGCTCATGTTCGAGCGCGGTCAATCGGCGCCGGCGTTCGGCAAGAATCACCCGATGGGTATTGAGCTTGGACTTGACGTCCTTGAGTTCGCCGATTGCCTTGCGCCTTTTCTCGTCGTACGCGGCGATTCCGCTGATCTCGTCGAGAATCTCGCGGCGTCGAAGCGGGCTCCTCTTGATGATCTCGGTGATCGTCCCTTGCGCGATGAGCTGCTGGCCGTCCGGATCAATCCTCGCCGATTCGAGAACGGAATCGATGTGGCTTCTTGGGCAGCTTCTGCCCATGAACAGGTACGTGGAGGATGCCCTGGTGATTCGTCGCCCGAGGGTGATCGTGGCCGAATCGTCGCCGTTTTC
The DNA here is from genome assembly GCA_003979035.1 of Candidatus Bipolaricaulota bacterium. Classification (GTDB taxonomy): domain Bacteria; phylum Bipolaricaulota; class Bipolaricaulia; order UBA7950; family UBA9294; genus RXOA01. Next base: position 10,731 of record RXOA01000081.1, on the reverse strand, counting down.
GAGAAACGAATCGAAACAATGATCCTGATTGTCGAGGTGGAGGATGACCGAAGCGGAATCCTCCGGCTTGTATCGTTCGCCACCGTTGAAGATCAGGTGCTCCAATCGATCGGCGCGCAGTTGCGAAGACCGGCGTCCCATGACGAAGCTAATTGCGTCGAACAAGTTTGACTTCCCCGAACCGTTTTCGCCGATGACGGCGGTCAACCCTTCGAAGAATGGAATCGCGGTCGGTTTACGGAACGACTTGAATCCGGTCAGTTCAAGCTTCGTAATCCTCGTCATGGTATCGCGTGAGGTTTGATCCCCAATTCGGGAAACAGGGGGAGTTGTTCAAGCCGTGCGATGGTCGATTTCGCGGACGATTCACCCGGACGTTTCTCGATCAACATCCGCTCGATCTTGAAGCGATTGTAATCGTTGGGAAGAGCGATATCTTCCTCCCAACGCATGATCGAAGGTATCGAAACATCCAGCTTCTTTGCCACCCGGCTCTTGCTCCACCCGTTTTCCAGTCGGAACCGCTTCAAGCGTGCTCCGAGGGTTTCCATCCATCCCCCTTCAATGTAGCTTACGAATATAACGATTGTTACGTTCCGATGCAAAAAGGAAGGGAGGGGGGCTCCCCTCCCTTCCTTGTTCACGGTTGTTGTGTCACGGTTATCCGCCGAGCAGTGTCCATGCCAGGGCACCGACCCCGGCAAGCAGACCTAGGATCGAGATGAAGTAGACCGTCCCCAACTGGGCTTCGAGTTCGGCAACCATCGTTCCATCTTCCGCGGCGAGCAGTCGGGAGTCATGATCCTCCAGAAGGCTCATCGTGGATTGAATGGCAGCGGAGTTCTGTTCGATGCCGAACGCAAGATCGGCGATCGCCTGATCGAATCCTTCCAGCTTCGTACGATTGTTCTCCACGCGGATCGACAGCGCCGCGAAGTTGCGCTCGAGTTCGAGGACTTTCAGCTTGAACGAGCCGATGTCTTCATCTTCGAGACTCTGCACGCGCAAGAAGAGGTTGTCGACTTGTCCCTGAAGCTCAGAGATGTCGTACATTGACGCCTCGCGGAACACGGCGTAGTCATCATGAAACGCCGTGTAGTCTTCGAGCCAAGCGGCGAACTCCTCTTCGAGCTTCCCGAGGCTGGCAACCACTTCCGTGATTGCCGACTCAAGATCGCTTCTTGCTGAGGTGATCGATGCGGAAAGCTCGCTGTGCGAATCTTGAATCGCCGTCGATAGCATCATCTCCAGCTGCTCAAGTGCGGAATCCAGCTCGCTTCGCGTCTTGGCGATCGCTGCCTGGAGTTCTTCGTCCGTGGCGGCGATTGCCGCTTGCAGCTCCGCCGTCCTCTCATCGATCGAGGCCTGCAGTTCTTCCCTCGCAAGAGCGATGGCCGCTTCAAGGGCGTCGCAGCACTCCTGCTGCTGGGCCGTCAACGAAGCCAGCTGCTCTTCCAGGACGCCGACGCGACTCTTAAGATCCTGCTGGACCCCGGTGAGTTCGTCCACATCGTCCCGTAGACCCACGATCCGCCCTTCAGCGGTCTTGATCTCGATCGAGACCGCCTCGACAACATCGCGGAAGTCCTCGAGTCTGTCGTCGAGCAGGCCGATGTCTCCCATGTTCCCTTTGATTTCGGTGATCAGTTCGGTCATCAATGCTTCCAGATCGCCGAAAACGGCCTCCATGGCCGTCAACTCCTGTTCAAGGAGCTGTGGCGACGCCTCTTCAGACGCTTGCTCCTGCCCGTACGCCGTGGCTGTGAACAGGAGAAGCGAGAGAAGCGCGGCCATGGTCAAGGTCAACGCTTTCTTCATGGTGCTCCTCCTTCTTGGTATCATTCCGGACACCCATGGTGAGAGTAGGAGGAGTCGAGCGACGGGGAGAGGACCGGTGGTGACTGGGGTGTGTCCGTTTGTCAGGGGCGAGGGTGACCGCTGTCCCCGGGTATACCCGATTCTTCATGGAGTGCGATCCCGAGGGCGAGAAGAGCGTTGCTCGCTGAACCGGTTTGAGGGGGTTGCGCGAGCATGCTACAATGGCCTGGTTTTTCGCCAGGTGGGGCGAAACTCCCAACAAATCTGAACTATCAGAGCGTTCGCGGTGCCGCGGCAGGTCTTGAAAGAGAAGGCACTTCGTTCGCACGAAGGAAGGGGTGCGAGTGGCGAGATGATCCTACTAATCACGATTCCTGCGGTAATCTCCGTATTGGCGCTGCTGAGTGCGTTTGCATTCAACCGCTCGGTGGTCCGCAAGGCGCAGGGGACCGATCGTATGAAGGAGATCCAGGGCTACATCCGGTCTGGAGCCTTCACGTTCATGGTTTCCGAAGCGAAGGTCATGCTGATTACGATGGCGGTAATCGGCGCTGTCTTGTGGATTCTGTTCTACTGGGAAATCGCGGTAGCGTTCTGGATTGGAGCTTTGCTATCCTTGGCGGCCGGCTTCATCGGAATGAACGCCGCGACCCATGCCAACGCACGGACAACCCACGCGGCGCGCAAATCATTTAAGGATGCGCTGAACGTTGCGTTTTCCGGTGGGAGCGTCATGGGATTGTCCGTGGCAGGGCTGGCGTTGATCGGGTTGGTCATCGTCGTCGTGCTGTTCAAGAAGTGGTTCGAGCCGTCCACGCTGCATATCGAGACGCGCTATCTGTTCGGGGTTCAGGCGCTTGGCGTCAACTTCATTCGTGGTGCGTTGATCGTCAGCGCGTACTCGATGGGGGCATCGTTGGTCGCGTTGTTTGACCGCGTCGGCGGAGGCATCTACACGAAGGCCGCCGACATGGCCGCCGACATGGTCGGCAAAGTCGAGATGCACATCGAAGAAGATGATCCCCGCAATCCGGCGACGATTGCCGACAATGTCGGCGACAACGTCGGTGATGTCGGAGGATTGGGAGCGGACCTGCTCGAGTCGTTCATCGGGGCGATCATCTCGGTGATGGTCATGGTGATGTACATCTATGTCGGTCGCGCGAATGCGCCGCTGGCGGGGTTGATCAACCAGCTTGGCTTTGCCGACACAGCGAGTCTTGATGCGGGCTACTGGTGGGTCGCCCTTGCGCCGCTGGTCATCGTTGCCGGCGGAATCGTTGCCAGCATGCTTGCCATCTTCTACATCCGCTTCAGCAAGCGTCAAGAGGGGATGCAGTCTGTGCTCATGAACGGCACGCGGCTTGCCGCCGTTCTGACCGCCGTTACCACGTTCCTTTTCTGCTTCTTCTCTCCGTTGTCCCTGAACATTTTCTGGGAAGTGATCCTTGGGTTGATCGCCGGCGTCGGAATCGGCACCTTCTCCGAGTACTACACCTCATCCCGATTCAGACCGACGCGCGAGTTGGCGAAGATGAACCAGTCCGGCCCCGCGGTTGGTGTGACCGAGGGACTGGCCCTCGGCATGATGAGCACGTTCCTGCCGGTGATCCTGATTGCCGCCGCGATCCTCGTTTCATATCAGCTTGGTGGGCTGATTGGCGTCGCATTCACGGCGATGGGGATGCTATCGTTTGTCGCGATGACGGTTGCCGTGGACACGTACGGACCGATCGCTGACAACGCCGGTGGAATCGCGACAATGTCGAAGCTTCCTCCGGACGTGCGCGAACGAACGGACACACTGGACTCAATCGGCAACACCACCGCGGCGATCGGCAAGGGGTTCGCCATCGGCTCGGCGGCGTTTGCGGCGCTCGGGTTGATTGCGGCGTTCATGTGGTCGGCGATCGGCAGTGCGGACATGGTCATGCCTCCCCAGCTCCCGATCGTGGGGCAGATCGCGGCGCAGTTCTCGCCTTCGGGGAGCATCATTGAGGTGGGAGCGTTCGTCATCGCCGGGTTGATGCTTGGGGCAATGGTTCCGTACGTGTTCTCGGCGTTGCTGATCCGTGGGGTCAGCCGCACCTCGAACATCCTCGTTCAGGAGATTCGTCGCCAGTTCAGCGAGAACCCGAAGATCATGAGCGGTGAGGAAATGGCGGACTACAACCGCTGCATCACGATCACCGCCCATGGAGGCCTGAGCAAGATGTTCCTCCCGGCGATGATTGCCGTGCTCACACCGATCGTGTTTGGGCTGATCTTCGGACGCTATGCGCTCGGTGGATTCCTGATCGGTGCGCTGCTTTCCGCGATTCAGCTGGCCATCTTCTGCGCCAATTCGGGCGGAGCGATGGACAACGCGAAGAAGTTCATCGAAGAAGGCAACTTCGGCGGCAAGAACTCCGAGGCCCATGGGGCTGCTGTGACCGGCGACACGGTCGGCGATCCTCTGAAGGACACGGTCGGCCCGTCGCTTGATATTCTCATCAAGCTGATGAGCGTGATCGCGCTTGTGTTTGCGTCGCTGTTCCCGCTGTACCCGATTTTCATGTAGCAGTTGGAGCTGGAGTGTGAATCTATCGATGCGGGTCCGCCCATCACGGCGGGCCCGCGTCTTCACCTGAGGCGGAGTGCGGTAGACCAGGGGGCGTTGGCAGGTTTGCCGTCGACGGCGGTCAGCGACAAAATGCACGACGAAACTTGTGGCCGGACGTGAATGGGGTACGCTCTTTGCAGGCGGATTCGATCTGGAGGACATGGCATGCAGACGCCGTTCTTGATTGGAGACAGGCTGTACTTGCGGCCGTTGGGTGAAGCGGATCTTGGTCTGTGCATGACATGGATCAACGACCCCGAGTTGATTGTGTTCCTGGATCGCCGGCTCCCGATGGGGCTCGAGCAGGAACGATCGTGGCTGAAGAACCAATACGGGGATCCGTCTTCGTTCTCCTTGGCGATCGTGCTCAAAGATGGCGACATGCATATCGGCAACTGCGGGCTGCACAGGATCAACCGATTCGATCGCTCGGCGGAGTTCGGGATCATGATCGGCGACCCTGAGAGCCGGGAGAAGGGATATGGGACGGAAGCGGGAAGGCTGCTCATCGATTACGCGTTTCACGAGTTGAACCTGCACCGCGTCGGACTTCGGGTCTTCTCGTTCAACAAGCGAGCGCAAGCGATGTATGAGAAGCTTGGGTTCGTTCTTGAGGGAATCGAACGAGAGTCCTATTTCCGCCACGGTGGGTTCCACGATACGCTGATGATGGCGATTCTCGATTCGGAATGGAGCGAGACATGAAGCTGAGTTTCTGGAGCGACGAGGCGCGATGGTTCACCCCGCGCGCCTTCGGCCTGGGCTATAGCCTGAACCTGAAACATGCGGCCAAGCGTCTCGGGCTGATCAAGGCGGGGAGGAAAGCTTCGTCCGTCGAAGATGCCTCAACGGCGGGTGGGGAGACGATCAAGTCCGAATCGCGCGAGGATCGCCTGCGCCGCCAGATCGAGACGTCGCGGTTCGAGGATCACCGATGATCACAACGCAGAATCTCACCCGGCGGTTTGGCGCATTGACTGCGGTCGATTCCCTTGACCTTCACGTGGACAAAGGGGAAGTGTTCGGCTTCCTCGGCCCAAACGGAGCCGGCAAGACAACGACGGTCCGCATGCTGGCGGCACTGATTGCTCCCACTTCGGGCGAGGCGACGATTGCCGGCAACGAGCTGGGAATACACAATCGAAGCATTCGGCGTCGAGTCGGTGTGCTGACGGAAACCCCGGGGTTGTATCGCCGACTCTCGGCGCAGGACAACCTGCTGTTCTTCGCTCGGCTCTACCAAATCGCGGAGCCGATGGCGCAGGTGGAGAGGTATCTCAAGCTGTTCGACCTGTGGGAGCGGCGTGCTGCGCCGGCGGGGAGCTATTCCAAGGGGATGCGCCAGAAACTGGCGATCGCCCGCGCCTTGCTGCACGAGCCGGAGATTCTCTTTCTGGATGAGCCGACGGCCGGTCTCGATCCGGAGGCGGCGAAAACGGTGCGCGATCTGATCGAAACGCTTCGGTCCGATGAACGCACGATCTTCCTATGCACGCACAACCTCGACGAGGCGGATCGACTGTGTGACCGTGTGGCGCTGTTCAAGACCCGGCTGATCACCACCGGGCGCCCCCAAGAGCTACGAGAGCAGATGTACGGTCGCCGAACCGTGGTTCATCTGGCGAACTACCGCGCAGGCATCGAAAACCAAGTCGATCTGCCGTTCGTCAAGCACATCGACGTTGTGGACGAACGGCTGGTCGTCTCGCTCGACGATCCGGAAGCCGAGAACCCCGCGCTCGTCAAACGTCTTGTCGAGCTTGGCGCCGACGTGCAATTCGTGACCGAACTGCGCGTATCGCTGGAGGACATGTACCTCGATCTGATGGAGGCCAACGATGAATCGTCTTAGGGTCCTGCTCCTCAAGGAGTGGCGTGAGTCGATGCGCAACAAGATGGTGCTGTTCGGCGTGATCTTCCTTCCCGTCATTCTGGTCGCAACGTCGGTGTACATGATCACTCTTGGTGACGGCGCCGACGACCCCGTTGGGCAAATCATCCTGTTCAACACTAGCCTGATGTACTTTCTGCTGCTGCCGGCGATCATCCCGCTGGCGATTGCCGTCTACTCGATCGTTGGCGAGAAGGAGCAGACGACTCTTGAGCCGCTTCTGGCCACGCCGATCTCCGATCTCGAGCTGTTCCTCGGCAAGGCCCTGGCGAGCGTCATTCCGGCACTTGTCGTCAACTGGATCAGCTTCGGCGCGTTCCTCGGCATCATCCGCCTGTTGGTGGGAAGTGTCCCGCTGCAGACGCTGACGGCGCCGTGGCTGGCGTCGATTTTCGGCCTGTCGCCGCTCCTTGCTCTGTTTTCGGTTGGCATCACGATGATCGTCTCGTCTCGGGCGAGCGACGCGCGAGCCGCCTATCAATTCTCAAGTCTCGCCATCCTTCCGGGCATCATTCCGCTGGTCGTCTACAGCAGCAGCAAGACGTTGGTCGATCTGAGGCTGATCATTCTTGAGGGCGGTGTGCTGGTGGTTGCCTGCGTTGCTGTGATGTACTTCGCGATCAGGCTATTCCGCCGCGAGCAGATCCTGACACGATGGAAGTAGAAACGAGGTCACCATGAGCAACAAGATGTGGTTGCTGGGATTGCTGGCGATTGCCGTGCTTGCCGGACTGCTTCTCGGCGGGCGAACTGCGGAGGAGGCTGTTGGGCCGTCCGAAGTGGTTCAGGAAGAGAACGCGGATCAGCGGAAGGTTGACGAAGCGACCTGGATCACCGAAGTGGGCGGCACGCCAATCGTTGAGGAGTCGTACACGCTTCTCTACTCGGACATCGAAGGGTACCTGTTGCTGTCTCAGGTTTCGCTTCACAGCGGAGCGGCGGACGTTTCGATCGGGCAGCAGTACCTCCTTGACCAAGCATTCCTCCCGATCTCGTATCAGATCGCCTCCGAAGGAGCAGGTGTCGAGCAGGTGATCTGGGGGCAGACCAGAGTCGAAGGCTTCGCGATGACCGTCAAGATCGGCGAAGTGCAGCAATCGGCGACGGTTCCGATGAACGGCGGCTTCGTCGTCATCGACAACAACTTCATGAGCCATCTGGTGTTGCTTCATGCGGGCATTCGCGCCGGCCTAATCCCCACCACGTTCTCGGCCGCAATACCGCAGGCTCTTCTCGCCCTTCCTTCCTCCGTTGGTGATCCCCAGCCGACAAGGATCGCCGTCGAAGGCGGGATGCGAGATGTGATCAGCTATGCGCTTCAGTTCGGAGACTTCTCGATGACCCTGTATGAGATGGATGGGCGGTTGGTGGGAATGGCCAACCCCGCTCAACGGGTCGTGGCGTATGATGCCGGTGTGTTGCCCGAGGGGTTTGAGCGAATCGCTTCCGGCGAAACGGAGGCGGCGACTCCGGTGTCCGGATTGGAGCAGGAAATCCTCTTTGACAGCGGAGATGTCCGCCTTGCCGGAACGCTCGCGGTTCCCGCCGAACCCAACGGTGCGGCGGTGCTCTTCGTGCACGGATCCGGACCTCTCGACCGCAACAGCAACGCTGTCGATCTCGCAACAGGCGACGTCGTCATGGAACTTGGCCTGTTCGATCGATTGGCTGAGGAGCTGGCAGCTCAGGGTGTGGCGAGCCTGCGCTACGATAAGCGGGGTGTCGGGCAAAGCGAAGGAGTTCTTCCGCTCGCCTCGAGAGAGACCCTGCTAGCGGATGCGGAAGCTGCTCTGAGCGTTCTTCGAGGGATGTCATGGATTCATCCTGAGCGCCTATTTCTCATTGGCCATAGCGAGGGAGCCTACCTGGTGGCGGAGCTTGCTGCTGTCGAACGGGACCCGGCGCTTGGCGGAATGGTTCTGCTCGCTGGAGGGGCAAGCGGGTTGGACGAAATTACCCTACGGCAAGTCGAGACGCTCCTTCGCGCGCAGGGGGGCACGCAACAGCAGGTCGACCTTGCGCTGGAACAGGAAGGAATCTACCTGGACTTCGTACGCAACTCCTCCGGAGAGTGGCGTGACTACACGATCGAGTCCCTGCGTGCGGAGTTGCCGTTCATGTCGGACGAGCAGATCGGGGCTCTCAGCGGCGGCGTGGTCGGGCTCTCGTGGCTTCGGCAACACTATCTCGCGGACAGCGAGGCGATTCTGGGACTGGTTCGCATCCCCGTGCTGACGATCAACGGAGACAAGGACTTGCAGGTTCCGGTCGAGGAGTCCGATCGATTGCATGACATCCTCTCCGAGGCTGGTGTCGCCGATTTGACATCGGTCAAGGTGGAGGATCTGAATCATCTGATGCGGTACCACCCAGAGGAGCCGAACCTCACGTACCGGCATCTGGACTCGCCGATCGATCCGCGGATTGTCGATCTGGTGACGGAATGGGTCGTGGCCCGGAGTGACTGATCAACGGCTGACGTCGCCGGCAAGGATCCGCAGCATGCTTGCCTTGTACGGCGTAAGGCCCAGCAAACGACTCGGACAGAGCTTCCTTGCCGATCCTGCGACGCTGGACGCGATTGGCAAGGAGGTGCTGCAGGATCGCCCGAGTTGCGTGCTGGAAATCGGGCCCGGCCTGGGGACGGTCACCGAGCTTCTCGCGGAGTGCGCCGATCGCGTGGTCGCCGTGGAGATCGACCATCGGCTGGCGGCCGGCCTTGGCGAGTCGTTTGCCGACCGCGCGCACGTTGAGATTCTTGATCGGGACATCCTTGACGTTGATCCTCGAGGTTGGGCGGCGGAGAGTTCCTCCCAAGGGCTCTTTGTGGTCGGGAACATCCCGTACCGAATCACCGGGCCGATCCTCGGCTGGTTCCTCAAACATCGCGCGTCATTCCGGTCGGGCGTGTTCCTGACGCAGCGCGAGGTAGCAAGGAAAGTCGCGGCAAGCCCCGGCCACGGCGGTTCGATCCTCGGAGTCCTACTTCAACGTGCGGGAAGGGTCCGTCCGATCCGTGACGTTTCACGCGGCGCTTTCTATCCGATCCCCGAAGTCGACTCGACGTTGTGGCGGATCGATCTCGATCATCCGCCGATTTCGGATCGAACTTTCGAGTCGTTCGAACGCGTGGTTCGGGCTGCGTACGGCATGCGGCGAAAGACACTGCGAACGGCGCTGAAGACGATCTACGGCGAAAGCACGCAAGCGTTTCTCGAGTCGGTGGGAATCGACCCGGGACGACGAGGCGAAACCCTCACCCTTGAGGAACTCGACCGAATTGCGGCAAGTCTCGATTTCCGAGGATAGGAAGCCGCGCTCGGAAAGCGCCAACAATTAGGCAGTTCAGTCGCGGGCGAGAAAACCGCTTCGAAATCCCTTGACATGCCTGGCAGCCTGTGCTAAAGTTTCGCCCGTTACACCTCCCAAAACGCAGTTGACACAGCGTCCGGGTTGGTGTTAAAATTGTCGATTGCGCCTTAACAAGCGCAGAGCGAATGGTTCTTTGACAAGTGAATAGAGTGTGTGCAACACATGCGTAGTAAGGGCAAGTGGTGGACACCTTGGCAGTTGGGAGCGATGAAGGACGTGGCTAGCTGCGATAAGCCTCGGGAAGCCGCTAAGCAGGCATTGATCCGGGGATTTCTGAATGGGAGTGCCCTCCATGGTGAAGCCATGGAAGAACGTACCGAAATAAGTAGGTGCGTTCAGCGAACCCGGTGAAGTGAAACATCTCAGTAACCGGAGGAAGAGAAATCAAACGAGATTCCCTTAGTAGTGGCGAGCGAAACGGGAAGAGCCTAAACCGAAGCTGTGTAAGGCTGCATCCGTTGCAGTTTCGGGGTTGTAAGCCGCAACGTCTCATCAATGCTGTGATGGGCGGGGTTAAAAGCAAGATCTAGTCGAACAGTCCGTAAAGTCACTGGAAAGGACGACCGCAGAGGGTGATAGTCCCGTAGACGAAAGGTTGAGCTACCTCGGTTGCGTGCTTGAGTAGCGCCGAACACGAGAAATTCGACGTGAAGCTGGGAGGACCACCTTCCAAGGCTAAATATCTCCAACTGACCGATAGTGAACTAGTACCGCGAGGGAAAGGTGAAAAGCACCCCGGGAGGGGAGTGAAATAGAACTTGAAACCACTTGCTTACAGACAGTGGGAGCACTGAGATCCATTGCCCTTCGGGGCGCCGATCTGGTGTGACCGCATGCCTCTTGCAGTATGAGCCGGCGAGTTACGTTATGTCGCAAGGTTAAGCCGATGAGGTGGAGCCGTAGCGAAAGCGAGTCTTAATAGGGCGACAAGTGACCTGACGTAGACCCGAAGCCAGGTGAACTAGCCATGGGCAGGTTGAAGTGTACTTGATCGTACATGAAGGACCGAACCCACTAGCGTTGAAAAGCTAGGGGATGACCTGTGGTT
>RXOA01000080.1 GCA_003979035.1 Candidatus Bipolaricaulota bacterium | reverse complement strand
GGCGTCTTGGAACGGTGTTCGGCGTGGTCGCTGCGATCTGTGCGGTCGGGGCGTTTTTCGCGGTCCGCGAGTACACGAACCTGTTGTTCGACGCGTTTCGAGAGAGGAGCATTGGCTATGTCCAGGCGTTTGTCGCTTCGATCGATCCGTGGCTTGACCCGGTCGACGAAGACATGCTCCGCCTTGCGTCCCACCTGATGATGGCGGGAAGCCCGTTGTTCATCAGGCTTGAGATCGACGGCCAGCCGATCCTGGATGAGCGTCCCAACGCAGTGCGGGATCTCGCGCTGGAGATTTCCGAGTCGCCTTCCTCCGCAACCGCCAATCTCCGGAGTCTCCCGGACGGATCGACGTACTTGGACGTGATCGTGCCGATCTCCGGGATTTCGAGTGGTTACGGGCGGATCGGCATCGACCGGACGACAGTCGTTCTCCAGGCCCGGCACACCGCTCTGCTGGCGATGGGTAGCGCGGTGCTGTTCCTTCTGATCGTCCTGGGAGGGATCGTGTGGGCCGTTCGCCGACCGCAAGAGAAGCGAGTCGACTCGGGAATCAATCTTGATCCCGCGCAGCTTACCGTCGGACCGCTTGCCGTGGATCTCGACGCGAAGGGGGTGATGCTCGATGGTGTGCCGGTGCCCCTCACGCCGAAACAGTTCAGGTTGTTGTCGTTTCTGGCCGAGCGAGCGGACCGTGTCTGCTCGGACGAGGAGATCTTGGAGGGCGTTTGGCCGGACTCACCCTACGCGGACGGCAAGGACGTGAAGCAGTACATCTACCTTGTCCGGAGCAGGCTGGCCGCCGTCGATCCGCGGGAGAAGACCCGAATCAAGACGGTGCCGGGATTCGGCTACATGCTGGTATCGAACGGACCCGACCCCATTGACCCCGGAATGACCGCCGGTTGATGGCTCCGGGACCGAAGTGAGGAGAGAATCGACGCGTGAACAAGGGGAGAAGGAGCGGGCAATGAAACTGAGAACGAGAAGCCAAGTTGTCAGCCTGCTGGTCCTGTTGGTCCTTGGTATCGGAATGTCGCAGTCTGTCTGGGCGGATGTGACATTCGAAGCGGAACAGCCGCCGGAGGACCGCGTGGTTGCGCTCGCCGAGCAGCTTCGATTGGGGATCTCCGTCGCCTCTTTCGCTGTCTCTGCGCCCACGCTCCAGGATCTTCGGGTGCACGCCCAACAACTGATCAACCTTCTCGAAGGACCCGAGGGCCGTCACTACGCTCGAGTCGAGGGCATTGACATCGTTCCCTGGGGACTTGTACCGGAAGCCGCCGCGTGGGTCCGACGATTCACGGAGGGCGTTTTCGAGCCGACGCTTCGCCCTCAAGTCTCCATCGCAGCACGGAATGTCTACATCTATCTGGATCTCGCCCTTGATGCAGCGCTCTCTCTCCTGAACAAGCGAAGACTTGATCTGGCCTCGACCGATATGCTGCGGGTGTACGCCTATCTCACTGCGGCTTACGAACGCCCCACGGACGTGGCGACCATCCCCGCACTAGGGACGATCCTCCGTGTGCTGGAGGCGGCGGAGGCCGACCCGCCGATTGAGTGAGTCGGCCGTCCGTTTTCGTCGGATGCAGCGGCTGCCTCGGGGACGCCCCTGTCTCCTCTTCTACAGCGCGATCAGTCCGGCAGACGCGGTCTTGAATTCGCATGCGCCCAAGTAGAATGGCCGCAGCTCGTCCTCGAAATCCACGTGCAGCCACTCACACCCGGCAGCACGCGCTTCGATCGCCGCCGCCGCGACCAACCGCGTGGCGACACCCTGCCTCCTTCTTGCCGCAACAACCATTGTGTCGAGGATGAACGCGTGAACCCCGCCGTCCCAGGCTACGTTGACGAAGCCAATCAGGCGGCCCGCATCGCGGGCCGTCACCCATCCCAGGCTGTGCTGCTCAACCTGGCCCACCCAATCGATCGGAAGCACGGGATGCGCGAAAGCTTCCGCATGCAACACGTTCAGCTCTTCATTGTCGAACCGCCCACGCCAATCGAAGCACATTTCAAGCATAGCAACCTCCTCTCGACAAGCACGGTGGCTTGCGAGGCTGTCGGCAAGGATCGCACAATGCGCCATGTGCATCCATGTGTGCGCGTCCGGTCGAGATCGCGCACCAAGCCTCTCCTGAAGACCGTGGCCGGCTTACCCCCGCGAGCCGATCGATCTCGATCGACTCGCCCTCCGGCCGAGAAGCTCCTTCAACGTCTTGTGAGGCACCTCAGCCCCACGGCGCGAATGCCGCCACAAGGAGACCTGCGGATGCCGAACGCCGCCGGGGAGTCCAGATGTCACAAGCCAAGATGTACGGATCTAGCTCCGCACGCAGGGTTTCCCGATCCTGGCACAGAACTGCCAGATGTTCCGCAAGCCGATCTCGGGAACCCCGTGCGGGGCGAAACCATCGCAAGCATCAGTGCCCGGGGGCATCGCCATCTGCCGGATCGGCCCCGTCATGATCCTCGGTTGCTGACGGCGTTGCCTGAGATCCGAGTGAAATCGGGAACTCCTCTCGCCCCCACCGGCATCCGGATACCTCTTCGTGCTTGCTTCTGGGCTAGAATCCGAGGGCTCCGAAGACAATCCAAGCGACACCCAGTGCGAGCAGCGTGTTGAACACGGTGGCCGCACCGTAGACCGCAAGCGGTCGCCATCCCATCTTCCCCAACTCGCGAACCGAAAGCTCGAGTCCGATGGAGAAGAAAGCCATCGCAAAGGCCCATTTGGAAAGCGTTTTCAGCGCACCGACAACCTCTGCGTTGAACAGTCCGAATGAGGCAAGCACGGAGACAAGCACGAAGCCCAGGACGAATTTCGGGAAGCGCTTCCAGATCATCGCCGCGCTCGGTCTCTCCGTCGGCTTCTTCTCGACGCGCACCACGAAATACAGCGCCAGCAGGAATGCGGCGACGCCAATGAGCGCGTTCTGAGACATCTTGACCACCGTGGCGACAGCTTGGGCTTCTTCGCCGTGGATCGTGCCGGCGCCGACCACGGCGGCGGTGGTGTCGATGTTGCCGCCGAACCAGGCACCGGCGACGTCGGCGGGGAGCCCTATGCCGGTAGCGATCCAAGGCATGAGCACCATCAGCGGGATGGCCGTTACGATGACGAGTGCCGTCACGTAGGTGATCTCCTTCTTCTTGGCCACGACAGCCCCCGCGGCTGCAATTGCGGCCGAAACTCCGCAGATAGATACCGCCGCCGCCATCACGGCCTTGAGTTGCTCGCCAATCTTGAGCTTGGTCCCCAACCACCACGTGAAGAAAAAGACGCATGTCACCATGACAAGCCCCTGGATGACTCCGCCCAGGCCCTGACTGAGAACTTGCGTGACATCGAGACGCGCCCCCATGAGAACGAGGCCCACCTTCAGGAATAGCTCGGTGCGCATCGCAGGTTGCAGCAACACATGGGTCTTGGTGGCCTTGAGCAGCACGTTGACAAGCAGACCGAGAGCCACGGCGATCAGCGGATACTCGAGCGGATTCTTGGCGATTCCGCGCGTCCCGAACCACGCGGAAATTCCACTGTCAAGCTCGGCGATCGCGATGGTGGCAGCCGCGACAAGGACGAGACCGATCCAAAGGCCCCAGCGGGATGACGCTGCCCGTCCCTCGCTCACTCAAACAACCCGAGCAACGGCCACGGAATGGATGTCAGGCCAAGCAGGGTGACAACCAGAACGATGGCCAATCCGAGGACGACAGACATCCAATCTTCACCAAGTCTCGGAGGGGAACTTGACGGATCCTGCGGGGTCTTTTGTCTCATAGGCGAACTCCTCGGTGGTCACGAACAGGGACGCCGTATCTCCCGGGATGCGGGCGCGTGCCATTATACGAAGGACTGGGACTCCGCAACCAGGCCGGGCCTCGATCGTTTGGATCGAAGGGAATGCCGAATGCGGAACGAGGTCAGGTCGCCCCCGCAAAGATCGGAAGGATCCGTCGGAAGTCGCGGCTCCTCGCCGCTTGCATCCCTACCCGTCCCGATGACACGCGAGGCCCGCGCATCACCATCGATGC
>RXOA01000079.1 GCA_003979035.1 Candidatus Bipolaricaulota bacterium | reverse complement strand
AGGGTTCGATCCGCGGCGACTGCAAGCGGCGACATCCCGGTTGGAGGGTGGTTTCACGGAGGATTCCGAAGGAGTGAGGGCTGGCAAGCGGTGTAGCTCGTCAAAGCTTGGCACGAACCAGTTGTCGTGCACGCGTCAGACGGCGGATGTCGGGTCGCGACGGCTGATGAGGTGGAGCAGCGTCCGGACGGCGCCGGACACAAGCTGCGGGTCGTAGATTGCCGCCAACTGCGCGCGCTGGGGCACGTCGACGAGATCGATGTAGGCAAGGTTGAGATCGTATCCGGCACGCACGGACGAAGGAACGATCGAGTACCCGAGGCCGCTTTCGACAAGGCGAAGCAGGGTGTTCAACTGGCTGGTCGAGTGAACGATGCGCGGCGAGAATCCGGCGTCGCTACAGATTTGCAGAATCTGGTCCGCCATCCCCGGAGCGCAACTGCGGGAGAAGCCGATGAATGGTTCGTTGGCGAGCGCAGCGAGGTCGAGCGTCGAGGCGGCGGCAACTCGATGGCCAAGCGGAACGACCAGCGAGAATGTCTCGTCGAGCACGGGATACATGACCAAGCGTTCGGCATGGATCGGGGTGCGGGCGAAACCGATGTCGATTTCTCCCGAGTGAAGCGCCCGAATCTGGGCATCGCTGTCAAGTTCGAAAAGCTCCGGGTAGATCGAGGGATAACGTTGATGCAATTCGCGAAGCAACGCCGGCACGACAGCGTGCATCGCCGAGCCCACGTAGCCGATGCGTACGAACCCCGCTGTCCCTTCCTGCATTAGCCCGACGGTGTGTTGGATGAGGTCCGCCTGTGCGAGGAGCTTGGAGGCAGCGGCTTTGAGATAGAGCCCGGATGGCGTCAATGCGACGCGCCGGTGGGTGCGGTCAAACAGCTTCACCGCCAACTCCTGCTCCAGATTCTGGATCTGGCGGCTGAGCGGGGGCTGCTTGATCTGCAATCTCTCGGCGGCCCGTCCGAAGTGAAGCTCCTCGGCCACGGCGAGGAAGTAGTGGAGACGTTTCAGGTCCATCGATACCTCCCAAGTATCGATACCGTCGATTGAATGTATTGGAGATATCGTATCGAACCACGTACAGTCCGCGCAACACGGTGTTGGCGGCTTTGCAGGGGCGGTTCTCTGTTCGGAGAAAGTCTCTGTGAAACGGGATACGGCGTCAGAGGCCGTTCGATCCGCAGGGCAAGTGCGTGGACGGCGCCGAAGCTGGGCAAGCGGCCGGATCAGCGAGGAACAAGGAGGGCGTGATGCAGGTTCTTGTGGTCTACCACTCGAAGACGGGACGGACAAAGGCGTTGGCGGAAGCCGTCGCCGAAGGGATTCGAGGTGTCGATGGCGTGCAGGCCATTGTCCGGACGACGGAGGACGTGACCGAGGAAGAGTTTGTGCGATGCAGCGGGGTGATCGCTGGATCGCCCGTATATTTCGGGACGATGGCGGCAGAGCTGAAGAGCGTTTTCGACCGCTTCATCGCTACGCGGCCACGGATGGTCGATAAGGTTGCCGCGGCGTTCGCCTCGGGCGCCCATCACAGCGGCGGCAAAGAGACCACGTTGCTCTCGATTCTCGAAGCGTTTCTGATCTATGGGATGATGGTTGTCGGCGACCCGCTTGTCGCGGGAGGTCACTACGGCGTGGCGTCCGCGGGGGAGCCGGACGAGAAGACGCTCGACGATGCAAGAGGCCTCGGAGGACGGGTCGCGGCCATCGTCAGGCGGCTGACGTAGCTTCTGCCCTGCGGATGGATCGGGCCCGGTCGCCTTCGGAGGTTCCTGTTCGGGCCCGGCGCACGACAGACAGGAGGAAGGATCATGCTTGTCGGGAAGAAGACCCTCTTGAGGCCGCTCCATGCAGCGGATGTCGAAGTCTACCATCGGCTGGATGCGGACATCCGGCAGGTGGGCGCGTTTTGGCCGATCTCGATGAAATCGGAGCGCTCTGTCAAGGACAGGTTCGAGAAGAGCGGATACTGGTCCGACGAATACAGCGTGCTGCTGATGACCGACCATGCGGACAAGCCGCTGGGATATGTCGCTTTCTACCCTGGCGCGCTGTATCAGCACACGCGGGAGATCGGCTACCGCCTGTTCAAGACGGACGACCACGGGAACGGCTACGCAACGGAGGCCGTCTCCCTCACCGTGGCGTATCTGTTCGCCAGCAAGCCGATCGAGCGGATCCAAGCGGCCGTCGTGGTCGGGAACATCGGATCCCGTCGCGTGCTGGAGAAGGTCGGATTCAAGAAGGAAGGGCTGCTTCGAAGTGTGGTCTTCCTCAACGGAAGACATCACGACATGGAGTTGTTCTCGATCCTGCGGTCGGAAGCGACATCGCTCGACCAGGTTCTTGCCCCGTTGCCCGACGCGCGAGCCAGAATAGCCGCCAGCTCGTAGCGTTTATGGCGTTCATGGAGTTCGTAGAGGGACTGCAAGAGAAAGTCCATAATCCATGGTCCATGGTCAGCAAGTCCAAGATCGAAAACAGTTCGTGGAGTTCGTAGGGTTCGTTGGGTTCATGGAGCTCTGAAAGACGAGGGACGACGTCCATAGTCCACGGTCCACGGTCCACGGCCTATGGTCCGCAGTCCATGGTCCGCAAGCAAGCCACAGATCAAGAGCGTTCATGGTGTTCATTGAGTTCGTTGAGAGGCCCTGACAGGCTCAGGCGGGGCGCTTGTTGGCAAACGTCGGCCAGAAGGCGCAGGATCTCGCGACAGAACGCCGATCCTGCTATTGGATCGACGCTACGACGGGACTCGGTCCTCGAACGTCGCCCATCTTGATTGACGAGGGTCGGACCCTAACGGGCACGAAGATCCTCGCTGCGGTGATTCCCAGTACCTTCCCTTCTCACACTCCACGAGCCGACTCTCACACTTTCCACAAGCCACTCACCCAAGCAGGGCCAGCAGAGCCGGCCCCACCGGCTACACGCCACAGGCAACAAGCCATCT
>RXOA01000078.1 GCA_003979035.1 Candidatus Bipolaricaulota bacterium | reverse complement strand
GTCGCGAACAGCTCGCCGAGCAGTTCCGGGTCGCTGACGCCCGTGAGCACGGCGACGTTCTCCATCGACAGCCCCTTGAGTTCGCGGGCCTTGGCGAGGATCTCTCGCGCACAGGACGCGTCCCTGCTGCGGTTGCTCTGGAGCACCTGCTCGATCTGTTTCTCACGGACAATGTCAAGAGCTGGTGTGCCTGTGGTCTGTTGTGTCATGGTGTTAACCCTCATCGGTGGTGGTCACAGCGGGTGTCGGCGTCGCCGGCGATCCGGGTTGGTCCTTGAGGATAACGGTGAAGGTGCTTCCGGCGTCCGGTTCGCTCTCGACCACAGCGCTGCCGTCGTACAACATGGCCAACCTCTTGACGATCGACAGTCCGAGCCCGCTGCCGAGGATGCTTCGGGTCTTGGCGTTCTTGATGCGCACAAACTCGCCGAATAGCTTGGCAGCCTCCTCCTTGGACATGCCAATGCCAGTGTCGGCTACCGCGATCGTCACGATCAGGTTCGACTTAGTGATTCGGACGTCGACCCGGCCGTTGTCCCGGTTGTACTTCACCGCGTTTGAGATCAGGTTGTTCAGGATCATCTCGATCTCGCCGCGGTCGGCGGTCATGTTCGCAGGGGCGTCCGCATGAAGGTTGATGGCGATGTTCCGTGGCTGGGCGGTGGGCAGGATCGTCTCGATCGAGGTCCTGGCGACCTCGCGGACGTCCACTGTGCCGAGGTCGCGGGCTTTCTGCCCGGACTCGATTCGCGTCATGTCCAGCAGATCGACGATCAGCTTTCGCATGTGGTCCACTCGGACGCCGCACCGGCCGATGATCTCATTGTAGGCCCCGATTTCGCCGCCGAGGGTGTGGTTCTTGATGAGTTGCAGAAAACCGTCGATCGCGTTCAACGGTGCCTTGAGCTCGTGTCCGAGCACGCGAATGAACTGGAATCGGACCTGCTTCTTTTCCTCTGCGAGTTTGCGGGCCTGTTTGGCCAGCACAATCCGGATCGCCGCCTTGCGAACGGTGCTCTTCAGCTCGTCGGGGGTGAACGGTTTGGCTAGGAAGTCGTAGGCCCCTCGCTTGGTTGCGGTGACTGCCGTCTCGATCGATGCATACGCGGTGATCATGATCGTCAGCAGCTCCGCGTGCATCCCGGAGACCCGGTCGAGCACATCCAGCCCGCTGATGCCCGGCAGCTTGTGATCCAGCAGCAGAATGTCCGGCGGCTGCGAGGTGATCTTTTCAATAGCCTGCTCGCCGGTTTCGGCCTGGTCAACGACGAAGGCGACCTCCTCGTGTACGTCGGGGACGATCACTCTGAAGTCCCGCAGCGTGCGCTCGGCTCCGAGCCTCATGCCCAGTTCGTCGTCGGTAACCAGAATCCGAAGCGTATCCATCAGGTGTCGTCCTTCAGCAACCGCTTGAGTTCAGCCTTGAGTTGCTCGATACGAATGGGTTTGGCCAGAAAGGCGTCCGCCTTGACCCAGGACCTCTCTTCGTCGGTGGCGGCGTCGAAGTCCAAACCGGTCTCGTTGGTCACCGAGGTTACCATGATGACGGGGATCGTCGGGTCTTTCTTCTTGATCTGGTAGCACAGCATGAAGCCGGCGTCGGTGTCCTCCATCATCACGTCCACGATGGCCAGATCGGGACGTGTGCCGGCGATGATCTCCTCAGCCTGGCTCTTGCTGTCGGCCGTGAGTACGTTGAAACCGCTCGCCTTCAGCGCGATTTCCTCCTGCATGAGGAAGTCCGCATCGTCGTCCACCAGAAGAACTGTCTTGTTGTCAGTCATGTTCGTGTGTTCCTGTTTGGCGTCCCCGTTGTGCCTTGCTTTCGGTGATCCTGTCTCCGTTCGACCTCG
>RXOA01000077.1 GCA_003979035.1 Candidatus Bipolaricaulota bacterium | reverse complement strand
CCGTCAAATGACCGCTTGGGCTCCTCCTCTTCACGCTCGAGTGGGAATCGTCGCCAACCCCAAAGCGGGACTGGGACCCGATGCCGTACGCGATGCAGTCTGCCGTGCCGTGGATGCCCTCCGTCACACGCCGCTCGGATGGCGAGTCGTCTTGCTTCGAGACGATTTCCCGGCACACGCCATTGCCGCCACGTGCGGAACCGAGATCGACCTGGTGGCAAGCCCTATTCCTGAACAACACTGCAATGCTGCCTCCGTCGCCCAGTCGCTGCTCGCCGCGGATGTCGACATCCTGGTCGGCATCGGCGGGGATGGAACGCTTGCCGATATCGCGGCAGCCATCCTTCATGGCGGTCGGTCGGTTCCCCTGTTCGGGATCGGCGTCGGATCATCGAACGTCGGTCCGCTGATCAGCGTGCACGCTCGTACGGTGACCGCCGAGACATTCGGCGCGCTTGACGCGGTCGGGGTTCATGGAATCGAAGCACGTTGTGCGGGAGTCGATCTCGGGATCGCATTCAATGATGTCACGTTCAGCAATGTCTACTTCGGAACCCGAGACGGACGGCGGATCGATCTTGGTGCTGCAGCGCACCTCCGCGGGAGCGATCGTCCGACCACACCGAAGTCGGTCTGTCGCGAGACGACCTATGTCGAGAAGAATGGCCGGGCGATGCTTGACGGAAAGAGGCACCGCTTGTCACAGATTGTCGCTTCGCCACTCAATCTTATGGAGCGCTCCGCCTGCGCTGGCAAGGCCGTGAGCGGGTTGATGTCTTGGGGGCCTTACCTCGGCCGCCCGGCGGTGCTCGCCGGAATCAGCGACGTTGCCATTCGAACCCAAGTCGATGACGACGCGCTCGCCGATGTTGAACCGCTTCATCTGTACCAGATCTGTTTCGGTTCCGATGACGAAATCACCGTCGGCGGTCTGGACCGCTCCGCCGTGATTGTCCTCGATGGAAATCCGCTACGACAGATGGGCCTTGGAGAATCCGTCGTCTTGAAGCTGCGTCGCGATGTGCTGCACGTGCTGCGCACGCCGAGTTCACAACCTTGGGAAAGGGCCAGGCTTCTCTGACTTGGCTCTTGGTTCATGGATGGGTAAGGAGTGATGGATGAGGTACCGTGGAACGACGATCGCCGATGTGGTCTGTGAGTGCACGGATGTTCACATCGCACGGATGCTGGTGACCGCTGTTTCGGAATCGGTCGCCTTGGCGGAGGCAAGCTACCTGTGTGGTTGGAGCATCATCACGGCGGCCCCGATCCAGGGGTGTGTGGAAGGAACGGTTCCTCCCGATCGAACCCCCGATGGACGTCCAGGCGTTTGGATCCAGATGAACGCACCGACACCGCTCGGACTCGATGCCTTCCTGGACGCTCTGCTCGACCGGCTCTATCTGTTCCCGCATCTGCCGACATGCTCATTGTTCGATGCCACCCCAACCGGAAAATCGATCCGATCAGTCGATATCGCCGCCCGTGTGGCCAGGTGGGGGGATGGACACGAGACAGCCGAAAAGCTTGGCAGGCGCGACATCGTTCGCTTGCCGATCATGACCGGCGATCAGTTGATCGAACGTGAGATTGGAGTCTGCGTCGGCACCGACGGCGTCCTGGAAATATTCGGCGAGAACTCGACATGCTGCGTAGCGGCGGCCCAGGAAGCCACCCGCCGCGTTCTATCCGACGCCGCCGGCACGGCCGTGTTCAACTATCCCATCGGCGGAATCAGCGGGGCGAAGGTCGGCGGGATTGTCTACAAGGAAGAGGGAGTGACGATCAACGAACCATTCTGTCCTTCCCTGCGTGATCACCCGGACGTCGAAACGCACATCCCCGAAGCCGCGGCCGCCGTCATCGAGTTCCCGCTGGTCGCGATTTCCGACGAGGCAATCCGCAACGGACTTCGTGTTGCCATCAACGCATTCTGTTCCACACCAGGCATCGTCGGGATCACAGCGCCATCGTTCGGAGGGCAATGGGGGAATCGTCATCTCCTCCTGAAGGATCTCATCATCACGTAGATCACGGAGGCGGAGAAGAAGACTCCGCCGGAGCGGCAAAGAAAGGATCGCCACATTG
Source organism: Candidatus Bipolaricaulota bacterium (assembly GCA_003979035.1). Classification (GTDB taxonomy): domain Bacteria; phylum Bipolaricaulota; class Bipolaricaulia; order UBA7950; family UBA9294; genus RXOA01. Next base: position 2,169 of record RXOA01000077.1, on the reverse strand, counting down.
AGAGACATCGCTTGGAGCAGACAAGCACTTGTTGAGCTTTCCCCGCGACTCGAGTTCCTGCTGGACTCTCTGCGGCAGGACGCCCCCGCGCTCGGGATCCGCGTCTCAAAGGCGCCCGGTTCTCCGATGATCATCGATTGTGGCGTCGACGACGCGCCGGGATCGTGGGAAGCAGGCCGAAGGCTCGTGGAGATCTGCCACGGCGGGATGGCGAACGCCCGAATCGATACGGCCGATCTCGCCGGCTGGGTGCTGCCGCGCATCATCGTGGACTCTTGGCTTCCAGGCCGCTCGACATTGCGACTGCAGCTCTCGCTCCCCCTCTCCGAGATCAGTGATGCCATTCGCGTGTCCGGCCCGATCCGCGCGGCATTCGGTGTCTCACAGCAGGTCCGCGATGCTCTTCCTCGCGGCTGGCGTGTCGCGGTGGTCGAGACGGAGCAACGGCCATCACGAGCGGTGGCGCAGGCAATCGCAGCCCGAGCCGGCTGCTCCCCCGACGATCTTGTTCTCATCACCGTCCCGCCCACCGGCCCCACCGGCTCGGCACAGATCGCAGGTCGGGCCAACGAGAGTGTTCTTTTCACGCTTCAGGAGAGTCTGGGCATCGACGCCGGCTGCGTCACGCAAATCGTCGGGTCCGTTCCGATCCCCCCTTCGGCCGACCGCCGCGGAGAGAGCGGAGGAATAGAAGCCGCACTGCTTGCCGACGACTTCATCCACTACGCCGGCAGTGCCACGATCTCGCTTCGTCTCCCTTCCGATCGTTGCGTCTCGGAAGTCGCGGATCAACTGGTTTTTCGCTCCTGCCAGCACTACGGCAAGCTGTTCGGCGAACTGCTTGCGGCCGCAGGAGGCGTCTTTGAGGCAATCCCCGACCTGACGCACCTCAACAAGGTCGCGCAGATCACTGTGAACGATGAGGCGACCGGCGCCGTCGCCCGCGCCGGAAGCATCGACGCGCAGGTTCTCGTCCAGGCATGGACGGATGGTCCGCTGCCTGCCCGGAGAGGAGATAACCACGATGTCTAGTCCGTTCCCTCCGCTTCCTTCGTCCGTGCTTCATGTCGATCTCAACACGCGCTCGGTCACCCGCACTGCCTTGTCGCCGGCCTACCGCTCCCAATTCCTCGGCGGTCGAGGCTTGGCGGCGCGTCTTCTTGCCGATGCCCGCGCTTGGACGATTGAGCCTCTCGACCCCGCGGCTTCGCTCGTCATCGCGCCGGGACTCTTGTCCGCCACGCCGTGGCCGTCATCTTCTCGCGTCCATTTCGGGTTCCGGTCTCCACTGACGGGGATCTATGGCTACGCCAATGCCGGAGGGGCTCTCGCCCATCGACTGGCAGCGCAAGGTATCGCCGCGGTGGTGGTCATCGGCCGGGCGGATGGACCGGTGTACCTACACGTCGAAGATGGGAAAGCCGACGTTCGCGATGCCTCGTTCGTCTGGGGGATGGACTCGGACATCGCTGAGGCCCACCTCCTCGATCATGTGGCTCCCGCGCCCGCCTCTGTGGCTTGCATCGGCCCGGCCGGAGAACGCGAGGTTCCGATTGCCGGAATCCTGATCGACGGAGGACGCGCCGCCGCACGCTGCGGTGGCGGCGCGGTTCTCGGCCAGAAGCAGCTCAAGGCGATTGTGGCGATCTCGGGCAACACGCCGCGCTGGCCGCGCCGGTTCGTATCGCTGGCAAGCGCGGCCCACCGCACCGTCGCAAGCAACCCCGGCGTCTCGGCCCTTGCCGAGTGGGGAACGCCTTACCTGGTGGGGATCAAGAACGTCACCGGTGATCTTCCGACCCGGAACCACCGTCTGGGACAAGTTCCCTTTGTCGATCAGGTCGATGCCCGAGCATTCGAGCCGTTTCGTGTCCGCACCAAGGGCTGCCAAGGGTGCTCCATTCGATGTGGCCGTATCTCCGAGATTCCTTCGGGGCCTCACCAATGCCGAAGCGCCGGGCCCGAGTACGAGTCGATCGACGCCCTCGGCCCGAACTGCTTCTGTTCCGACACGGAAGCGATCACCCACGCCAATGCCCGCTGCAATCAGCTGGGACTGGACACCATCTCCGTGGGAGGGGTGATTGCTTTCGCCATGGAGTGTCACGAACATGGTTTGCTGGATGATCCGGTGGTCGACCTCGCCTGGGGAAATCCGGCAGCCATTCT
>RXOA01000076.1 GCA_003979035.1 Candidatus Bipolaricaulota bacterium | reverse complement strand
GAACCGTTCCTCGGCCGCTGCCTGCAGGATGGCTACCGCGATAAGGTGAAGCTGGCGACCAAGCTGCCGTCATGGTTGATCGAAGAGCCCGCCGATCTCGACAAGTACTTGGACGAACAGCTGACGCGCCTGCAGACCGATGCCATCGATTTCTACTTGCTGCATGGATTGAACAAGAAGGTTTGGCCGGCGCTGCAGCAAGTGAACGTCCTCGAGTGGGCCGACCAAGCCATCGCCGACGGACGGATCGGGCATCTGGGGTTCTCGTTTCATGATGATCTGTCGCTGTTCAAGCAGATCGTCGATGCCTACGGCTGGACCTTCTGCCAGATCATGTACAACTACATGGACATCGAATTCCAGGCCGGGCGGGAAGGCCTGAAGTATGCGGCTGATCGTGGGCTTGCCGTGGTGATCATGGAGCCCCTGCGCGGCGGATCGCTGACGCGCACGGCGCCCGAATCGGTCGCTCGGTTGTGGGACGCTGCCCCGGTGAAGCGGTCTCAGGCCGACTGGGCGCTGCAGTGGCTGTGGAATCAACCCGAGGTATCGCTGGTCTTGTCCGGAATGTCGACGATGGAGCAGGTCGAGCAGAATCTCGACAGCGCCGATCGCTCGAGTGTGCGCTCGATGTCTGTGGAGGACCTAGCGGTGGTGGATCGTGTCCGGGAAGCCTACCGAGATCTGTCTCCGGTTCCGTGCACCGACTGCAAGTATTGCATGCCCTGTCCGAGCGGCGTGGCGATCCCTCGCATCTTCTCGATCTACAACGATTCCGTGATGTACGACGATCCGGGGCGAGGAAAGGCAAGCTACAACCGGTTCATGAAACCCGAGAGCCGCGCCGACAACTGTGTGGCATGCGGGCAGTGCGAAGCCGCGTGTCCCCAGCAAATCGAGATCATCGATTGGCTGAAGAAGGTGCACGCGACCCTGTTCGAGCCGACCGAGTAATCGGGGAATGCAACACCCGTCTCTGCGGCAGGTTTGCCCGAGCTGCAACCCTAAATCTGCGCGAAGCGGCCGTCTCCCGGTGCGGATGAAGCTCTGCATGCCCAGGTTCCTCATGCGTTGCGCTTCCTGCTTTGGGCACTGTGGGCTTGCGACACCCGGAATGGGTCCTCGATTCAGCCGCGGCGGCAACGACGATAGCTACCGCGTGTCCGGCCGTTTCGCGACCAGGATGCGGACCGGCGCTCCCTTCCTTTGCCCGAGTTGCTTCCTATGCATGATCGCGCTGCTGCGCAAGCCTTGCCGCGGCCGGATCGAAGCCCTCCTTCCGAAAGCGCGTGAAGCAAGGTTGCCTGGCTTGCGGTAGGATAGATGACATATTGCTACTCACGAGCAGGAACCGGCGGGGGCCGGACCTGGGAGGGGGAATGGGAACATGCCGAAAGCGCGCGAACGGGTCAAGTCATGGGCGGGACGGACAAGCATTCTCACACTGCTTCTTGTCGTCATTTGGGCGGCGTTTTCGGCGTCGTTGCAGGCCGACACGACCCAGATCGTCATTGACGGGAATCCTTCGGATTGGACTGCCTATCCGGAGCCGGCTCTTGACCTGGCCGGTGACGCGTTGGGATCGATCGACATCCTCGCCGTCGCTGGCTTCGTGAACGATGATTCCGTGTATGTGCTGGTCCTGCTCGACGGAAACCGGGAGAAGCTGGAACAAGTCGATATCGACTTCGATCCCGCTGAAACCGGGCCACCTTTTGTCCGCGCCAGCGCTCGCGCCGGTGAGGCGGGGTTCCGCGTCGCCCGTTTTGTCGGCGGACAGGCGACAGATTTGGGGGGCATTGGGGCGCTCGAAGTCGATCAGGCGGTCGAGCTTCGTTTGCCGCGATCGGTATTTGATGGCGCCGTTCCTTCGTTCGTGTCCGTTCGCGTCATTGATGCGGACCTCGGGAAGAAGCATCCCGCGGACGAAACCGAGCCGACGGGGCTGCCTGTGATGGCCGAAGCGGACGCGGCGTTCCATACACAGGCAAACCTCACCGGCGCACGATCTCTCTTCTGCTCGTGCGCCGGCGCGCAGGGTGAGTTTGCCGAAGCCGTATCGGTTCAGGTTCCCGACGGATATCGCGCCGAGTACTTCATCGCTCCATCCGGATTGAACACCCCGACTGATGTCGTCATCATGCAAGATGGTGCCGTTCTGGTGGCGTCAAGCCGCGCCGGCGCGATCGAGCAAATCCTCCCGAGTGGGGAGATCGCGGCCTATGCGCAAGGGCACGTTTATGCGATCGACTGCGACCAATCCGGACACTTGTTTGGCTACAACTTCCCGTCCGGCGAGGTGTTCGCCATCGAGCGCGGACAGCCCATGCGGGGGATCGCGCGCGTTCCGGACACGGCATGCGAAAGTACGCTCGCTGTATCCCCGGATGGTGTGATGTACATCGGGCACAACTTCTGCAGCGGCGATTCGTCGGGGCAGTCGACCATCTATCGCATTTCGCCTGGCGGAGGTCAGCCCACGGCACTGACAACGGCGCTCAACGGAATCTCCGCATTGGATGTCGATTCGACCGGCACGCTTCATGCAGCCGCGGGAGGCGGGTTGTACACCGTCGACGGCATCGACGGCACGATCCAACTGGAGGCGACTCTGAGCGTCGGCGTGTCGTTTCATGGTCTAGCGGTCGATGATTCCGGCACGACCTACGTCTCCACGGGAGACTTCGACGAGCAAGGGGGCATCTATCGCCTTACGGATGACGGCATGCTGATCGAGCTTGCACGCTTCACCGGCAACGGCATCGAGGGCATTGCGATTGCCCCGGACGGCGCGGTCATCGGTACACAGCGATCCGTCGGCGGACTGCAGCGTGTATCCGCTGACGGCGTTGCAGCAGCCCTTGTCGTACCAAACGGCCTCGTGTCGCCGCACTCGTTGGCCATGTCGCCCTGCGATGAACTTGTCACGGTCAATGACGAGGCCGGGCGTCTGACCATCGCCTGCGCGGATGGCCTCAACCGTCCTCTTATCTCGATCATTTCGTTCCAACCCCCGCAAACCCACATTGCGTTCAGCGAGGCGGGGTGGTTCGTCGCCGGCGAGTCGGCGCCCGGATTCCCTTCCCGGCTGAATCTGTACCTACCTGACGGGCGATTCGAGACGCTGGCCTCGGATCTCGACAATGTGAGTGGGGTAGCCGTCGGCCCGGACGGGGCGATCTACGCGGCGGCGACCGGAGATGGGACCATCGTCCGCATCGAACTCGGCGGTACCCGAACGGTGATCGCCGAAGGGCTGGCCAGCCCTCAAGCTCTTGCCGTCTCCCCGGACGGGACGGTCTATGCCGTGGTGGGAGGGTCCGGGTTCGGCGAGGTGTTTTCGGTCCCCCCGTTTGGTGACGCAGTCGTTTCCATCGATCGAGACGGCGTGATCAGGCAGCTTGCCCATCTTCCGGGAGCGGCGGCGCTTGCCTTCGGGCCTGACGGACGATTGGTGGTTGCGGCGGGGCCTTCGGTCTTCCGTTTGGATCCATGGGGTATCGCCGTTCTGTTTGCCCGAGGATTCCAGAGCGCACGCGGGGTCGCTTTCGACAGCGAAGGCCGGCTGTACGTCGCCGATGATGATGCCAACGCCGTGATCCGAATCTGCCCCTTGCGCTAGCGCGTCGCTTCGCGGAGACGCTAGAGCTTCTTCAACCGTTTCGCGATCAGAGTGTGGAGCTTGTCGTAGCTCGGCGGCGGGCCGGTGCGGATTTCCTTCCCGTCGATGTACAGGCCGTCGGAGATTCCCCACTCCAGAAAGGTCTGCCGGTCAGTGGTGTCGATTGCCTCAAACACGACGCGGTCGTCGAATGCCGCCGCAGCATGCTTTGCCCGCTCAAACACGATGTTCTGCGCCTGACACCAACCGGCGTTGAACGCGGTCACGGTCACCCGGCCGGACATCGGTTGAGGCCTTTTGCGCTGACGGATCCACTTGGGAGGCTCGGCGTCGTCTCGGAACGGCTTCCACAACAGCACCTGCATGCCCTGTTTGTCGACGCGGGTGTATCCCTGTCGCTTGAACCACGACGCCCTCATCCAGAACGGGAGCGACACCCCCCACGCCGCCAGCCCGTTCGCCCCAAGCTGTCGCACATCCTCTTCCGCCGCTCGGAGCAGCGCCTTGCCCATCCCCTGGTGCTGGAAGTTCCCGCGCCCTTCCTTGTGGCCGTGAACCCAGATGCAGTAGACGACGTACAGATCATGCCCATCGGCGAACGAGGGCTCGATCGGTCCGTACTGGATCATCCCGCCGACGGTTCCTTCGTCATCCAGACCGAGCTTGACGCGGAGCCCTTCATCCTTGGCGCGCTCGTACCAGCAGCGCTTGTGATCGCTGGCCTCCTTCATCTCGTCGGACCAGTCCTCCAAACAAAGCAGGTACAGTTCCAGATACTGATCCGCGAGATCGACGATCTTCACTGCAAGCCTCCTCACCGGCTGTTGCGTGCCTGCTACCAAGCGACCCGGAAGAAGTCGAACTCAGCCGGTACGCCGCCTGCCCGGTTCCCGTCGGCGATGATGCCGATGCTCGGCGTGCCCGTCCAGGTGAACGCATGTTCCCCGATCAGCTGCCAGGCGGCTCCGTCGGAACTGTACTCGGCGCGGACTCGATTCCCCGTCTTTGTCAGCCGCAGCCACGCTTCATCCTCGCTGGGCGTCGCCGTCGCGTGGTTGTCCGTCGACAGCGTGCTGTCGAAGTAGATCCCGTTTCGCACGCAGCCGTAGTCCACGAATCCACAGTAGGCGTGGCCGAGAACGAGGAAGTGCTGCATGTCCCCGAAGATCAGCAGCCCTGCGCGCTGGAAATTTTCGTTGGGCGCGACCAGCACGTGCGTCTCGATCACGAAATCGCTCCCAGGTGCCGTACGGATCATCGCTCCGTTCAGAGGATTGGCGGCGCCCGGTTGCGTCGGGATGGTCAGGTATCCCGACCTTTCCGTCAGGCTTGCTCGTGCCGCATCACTTGGGTTCAGCCAAGCCCAGCCGGATTCCGCCGTACCGTCGAATTCATCAGCCCATGCCGAGTTATCGCTCTGCGCGGCGGGGGTCTGCGTCTCCTGCGGTGCGGGAGCCTCTGCTTCGCTTTCTTCCCAACCCACTCGAAAGAAGTCGAAGGACGCCGGCACTTCGTTTACGTTGCGGCCGTTCGCGATGATCCCGATGCTCGGAACTCCCGACCACGCAAACTGGTGCTCGCCGATCAACTGCCACACGGTTCCGTTCTCGCTGTACTCGGCGCGGACCAGACTCCCGGTCTTTGTCAGCCGCAGCCATGCTTCATCGTCGCTGGTCGTCACCTTCGCGTGGTTGTCGGTGGATGCGCTGCTGTCGAAGTAGATGCCGTTTCGCACGCAGCCGTAGTCCACAAAGCTGCAGTAGGCACGAGAGAGAATGAGCACGTTCTCTCTGTCTCCGAAGATCAGCAACCCAGCCTTCTGGAAGTTCTCGTCGGGCGCCACCAACACGTGCGTCTCGATGACGAAGTCACCGGCGGGAGCCGGGCGAATCATCGCGCCGTTCGGCGGATCGCCTCCACCGGATTGTGTCGGAATGGTCAGGTATCCGGGCTGCTCTGTCAGGCTGAAACGCCCTGCGTCATCCGGATTCATCCACGCCCATCCCGTCTCCGGCGCGCCGTCGAACTCGTCGGTCCAGGTGGTTGTCGCCCCTCCTGCATGGAGCCCGACAGACATCCATATGAGGGCAACAGCGAACAAAAACAGGCTCTTCCCAGGTTGTGGTTTCTTCACAGCGGCTCCTCCCTCCTGGTTGTCGTTCGTCCCCGCGCACGTTTGGCATGAAGCGCCTTTTGCCGCGGATTTCAAATCATCGCGGTCCGGCACGCGCGCGGATCCCACACGCCGGAATGCTCCAACCGGCAATCCCTCTGACATCCCGACCCAAGACGAAGCGGAAACCGAGGGACGGTCAAGCGTTCCGAACACCATGTAAGCGCAGGAATGGGACTCGGGGCAAGTCTTGGGATGCTTCTCGACGTGTCCCCGGGCAGGAGGACGGTTCGCAGCTTCGTGCAGTGAAGGATGAATCCGTTCACTTCACAATCGGTTTCTTGGCGCGAACGCCGTCTTCCGGTATGATGCCCGAATCATGAACAGTGCCGGCCCCTCCGCGAGCAGAGATCATCAGGAAGCTGCTCGTGTCTCGCTCGCGCCCGGCGCATTCATGATGATGCATCGCGCCGCTCTGTCACGGTAACCCCGAAGGGGAACCGGGCGGAGTGGTGAAACGGACCGCAGGGACTTCCCTGGGGTCTTTTCTTTTTAGGAAGCGATCGGGAAAGCGAACCGCGGAGGTGCGAAGTGAACGATGGGTTGGCAACGAAGGTGGTCCATGCAGGGGAAGGGAAAGGGAAACCGTACGACGCCATCACCATGCCCATCGTGCAATCTTCAGCGTTCGCATTCGGCGACACAAAAGAGATCGTCGATTTCCTGACCGAGAAAGAAGCCGGGAAGCCGGATCGTCGTGGTGAGTACGGCCGCTACGGCAATCCGACGCAATCTGCCGTCGAACGCAAGATTGCGGTATTGGAGGGTGGTGAGCGGGCGCTGCTGTTCGCCACCGGGATGAGCGCGATCGCTACCGTGCTGCTATCCGCTCTGTCGCGCGGCGATCACCTGGTGATCGCATCGAGCACCTATCGCCAAACAAGAAACCTCGTTCACGACCATCTCCAGCGGTGGGGGATCGAGGCATCCTTCTTGGGCGACGGGAGCATCGACAAGGTGGAGCAGATCCTCCGCCCGAACACGAAGCTCATTCTCTGCGAAGCGCCGACCAACCCCTACCT
>RXOA01000075.1 GCA_003979035.1 Candidatus Bipolaricaulota bacterium | reverse complement strand
CGCCCACTCGTACACGCCGGGGAATACGGGATTGTCCGCCGTCCCGAGACCGTGCGCGAACAGGTTCGGGACCCACATCCCGGCGTCGGCAACTCGAAGAACTTCAAGGTAGCCGTCGCTGTGGAACACCCGTGCCTCGTCGGAGGTTGCCTCACGCGGTTTGATGACGTACACGGCCGCACGATCGATCAATCCCATCGTTTCCATCAGGCCGTAGACCAGCCCCAGGCGATGGACCTTGAACGGGTGAAGCGGGCCGAAATCGAATCGCAACAACGGCCGGGGATCCACCAAACACGCCTTGCCGCTTGTCATCGTCACATCCTCCTGCAAAGAGCGGTCACCGCATTACGGCCCCCACCAGCTGACAAGATCTTGCTCGTCGAGCATCCAAGGATCACATCCTAGCGGAAGATAGCCTCCTGTGTCGGGGCCCGCGGTCGTTTCGCCAAACGCGGTCAGCTGACTGTCGACCACAAACAGCCCTCGTTCGGTTCCCGGCGGGCAGTTCACTCGCCCGGCATAGGTCGCGGGAACGGCGACAAGCGATGCGACATGGTCGGGAGTCCGATCGTCGTCCGTGTCAACGAAAGCAAGATACGAATCAATCCCCGCCGCCTTGACAAGGCTTGTGTAAAGGATCGATGTATCCTCGCAGTCGCCGGTCTGATCGGCGAGGGTCTCCAGTGGGTACTTCGGTCGCTCCTGGTTCGGAGGATCCTCCTCGTAACGGATCACGCCTTGGACGAACGCCAGCGTACACTCGCGGTAGGCCAATTCATCCCCCTGCACGAGATTCCAGAGAACCGCGGACAGCGATTCCAGGGTAGGGTCATCCAGCGGTTCCTCGACATAGCTCGCGTAGTCGTAGTTCTCCACGAATGTTGATCGCGGCAGCCCGCGGTAGGTTTCGACGAGGTTCCTCGGCAGAAAAGCATCCCAAACGATCGTCTCGCCATCGAACTCCCACTCGAAGTGGTATACATCGTATCCCTCAGGTGTATCGCGAACCACGATGCGCCGCGTGGCAAGCGACAACGCTCCGTCGAGATCGATGACTTCGAGCGCGACGCTGTATGTCCTCGCCTCCGTGAAGGTGTGCGAAATCTGTGCGCCTTCACCACGTTCCCCATCGCCGAATTTCCATGAGAAGGCCAATGCGTCGCCGTCGGGATCGAAGCTTTCCGATGCGTCGAACATCACCGTGAGCGGCACGTATCCCTCGAATGGCAACGCCTCGAAGACGGCAATCGGCGGCGCGTTTCCACCGAAATCAAGACAACCCCCGAGTACGACAACCAGCAGCGGCAGTGCAACCCCTGCACCAAGTGCCCTGCTTTTGACCTTGCGCTTTTCCCCATGCATCCCGTTCTCACCTTCCTGTTGGGCACTATAGGGGTTTCGTCGCACCGTCTCAAGTCGGCTCGATCCCCGTTCCATAGGCTTTTTCTCCGCTATGGCCATTGACCCCCCATCTACGGTATGCTACGGTTCTCAGGAGTTGTGGGGGGCGGCTATGTATATCATCATTGTGGGAGCAGGCAGCATCGGCACAAGCCTAATCGACATCGTGGTCAAAGAGAAGAACAACGTGGTGGTGGTTGACAGCAGCGAAGAGAGGGCGAGAGCCGTCAGCACGAAGTATGACATTACCGTCCTAAATGGAAACGCAACCGCGGCCGACACGCTTCGAGAAGCGGGCGCGGAACGCGCGGATGCACTGATTGCCACCACCAGCGACGATGCCGTCAATCTGATGGTCGTCTCCATCGCCGAGGGCCTTTCGATCCCGTCGATCGTGTCTGTGGTCAACGACAAAGAACATGCGGAGTTCTTCCGCAAACTCGGAGCCAATGTCATGGAGAATCCGGAAGACATTGTCGCCAACCACCTGTACAACGCGGTGAAGCGCCCCAAGCTCAAGGACTTCACTATGCTTCCACAGGGCGATCAGGTGTTCCGGCTCACGTTGAATGAAGACTCTCCACTTCTGGGGCGCCCGCTCTCCGACTCGGCGAAGCGCGGCGTTCTGCCGGAGTGTCTCATGGTCGCCGCGATCGGGCGCGGCGATGAGCGATCCCTTGCGCACCCAGATTCCGTGGTCCAAGCCGGAGATCTCCTAACGTTCTTCTCGATCGAGCGCGTCAGTGACGAGTTGCTCGAGCGCTTAACCGGATGAGAAGCCTTCTGCCGCAACCGACTTCCGATCTGGCGATCGTCCTTCGCGATCTTGGCATGCTTGTTCCCGTCGTTGGCGTGATGGCGTTGCTTTCTCTGATCATTCCCGCGGTATACGGAGAATCGTTCGCATACGTTCCCATGCTCCTCACGGCAGCCATCTCGTTCTGCCTCGGGGCCGCGCTCTACTTCCCGTTTCGCGACGCCGGCTACGCCAAACTGAAACACGGAATGATCATCGCCGGCTTCGGCTGGCTCCTGGTGGCGGCACTTGGATCCCTGCCGTTCACCTTGATGTTCCTTCTGTCTCCCGAGACCGCGGCGCTTCCGCAGTTCGCAACGTTAAAGGAGTTCGCAAACCCTCTCAACGGCTTCTTCGAGGCCGTCTCCGGCTACACGGGAACGGGACTCACCATGGCCGCTCGCGCCGATCTCCTGCCGGCGACGCTGCAGTGGTGGAGAAGCTTCATCGAATGGATCGGGGGCATGGGTGTCATCGTCCTGATGCTCGCCATCCTCGCCGGCCCACGTCCCGGAGCGGCCAAGTACAGCCTGTACTACGCCGAAGCTCGCGGCGAGAAAATCCAACCAAGCATCTCGTCGACCCTACGAACGATGTGGTGGATCTTCCTGCTGTACACCGCTGTGAGCACGATCGCCCTCTGGGGGGGCGGGAATGCCAATCTGGGAAGCTGTCAACCACGCAATGACCGGCATTTCTACCGGCGGATTCAGCATCACTGCGAACAGCATCGCCTCCTACGGCAGCACGGTCATCGAGTTGGTTCTCATCCCGATCATGCTGTTCGGCGCCATCAGCTTCGGCGTTCACTATGAGTTGATGCAGGGGCGTGGGCGCATCCTGTGGAAGGACGCGCAGACCCGCTGGCTATGGATTATCACGGTGCTTGGTTCGCTGTTCCTCACCTTGGAAATGGGGACACAGATCGGCTGGATGCCTTCGCTTCGCGGATCGGTATTCCAGTTCGCATCCGCGATCAGCTGTACCGGATTTCAGTCGGCGGACCTGTTCCACTGGACCGATACCGCCAAACTCCTCCTTGCAGCAGGAATGGTCTTCGGCGGTGCGGCCGGATCGACGGCGGGGGGGATCAAGATTATGCGCGTCATGGTGCTGATCAAGGGTGTCCAGTGGCGTTTTCGCAAGATCACATCACCGCGCGGAGCGATCGTCCCCTTCCGAATCGGTGACACCGTCGTTGACGAATCGGACGTCGGCCAGCGGTTGGAGGATGCCGCGCTCATCACCTTCCTCTGGATCGCATTTCTCGCCCTTGGCGTGTTCGTTCTGCTTCACACAGTGCCCGCCTCGTTCGACCTAGGCGACGTTATCTTCGAAGTGGCAAGCGCTCAGGGAAACGTCGGTCTCTCGGTGGGAATCACGAACCCCGCCATGTCCAGTCTGGCCAAGCTGACCCTGTGTTTTAACATGTGGATCGGACGCCTGGAGATCATCCCCGTCCTGATGTTGATCCGCAGCCTGATCTACCGTCGCCAGTAGTTCGTGACACGCGGTCTGGGAACAGTCTTCGCGCCGCGCCGAATGCGAACTGACCTCCAGCGACGCGGCGGATTCGCGTTATGATGCTTCGGAGTTGCCGGCCTACGGCAAGGAGGCAAAGTGCGCCATACGCTGGGAGTTTTCTTGTTCGCTCTTATCAGCCTGTCGGGCATTGCGGCCGCCGGGTCCGATGAATTTCTGTCTCTCGACGAGATCGTTTCCGGAATGACGGGTGTCGGCCGAACGATTGTCTCCGACAACGAGATCGAGTCGTTCCAAGTCGAAGTAATCGCCGTGCTGGACGAACCGGGCACGGCCAATGATTTCATCGTTGTGCGTGTAAGCGGCGAAGCAATCGGCCGCTCGGGCGGCATCTCCCAGGGAATGAGCGGCAGTCCGATCTACATCGACGATCGCCTCGTCGGCGCCCTCAGTCGAGCCGCGGCCTGGTCCAAGGAGCTTCTGCCAATCGGCCTGGTGACGCCGATTCCGTCCATGCTCCGGCTGTTGGAGACGGAGTCAGACGATCCCTTTGCGTGGGAAGCGCAACCTCCGGAAACGTTCACGGAGGCGTCCGTTCTGCTGACGACAAACCTCTCCTCAACGCGTGCCGTGGATGCTCTGTGGCAAGGACTTCGCGGTCACGTGCCATCCGCCGCCAATCCCGATGGGACGGCAAGGACCCTCTGCGCATTGCCGATGTGGGAGTCAGCAGGAACCCTCATCGAAGCAGGACTCGCGTCTGCGGATCTTCATCTTGCACCGATCGGCGGCACCGCTTCCGCGGCAGTGAGCGGAGCCGTGTCGCCCCCCGGATTCGATCCCGAGCCCGGAGCCGCCGTTGGCGTGGCCCTGGCAACCGGGGACGTCTCCATCGGAGCGTTGGGGACCCTCACCTATGTCAAAGACGGCTCGATTCTGGCATTCGGGCATCCGTTTCTGGCAAGCGGCGATTGCGCCTTCCCACTCACAACGGTGGAGATCTTCGACACCATTCGCGCCTACGACGCCTCGTACAAATTGGGCCGACTCGGCGAGCCGATCGGCACGGTCTACGCCGACCGAAACGCCGGGATCGCAGCACGTCTCGGTGACCTGCCGACGATGATCACCGTGCAGAGCGCGGTTCGAGACAGTGATCGTCAGATTCCATCAACCTATGAGCTCCAGCTGGTCGACGAGCGACGATTGCTGCCTCTGCTGGCGTACGCCACATTGCTGGAGACGATCGACGTTGCGCTCGATCGAGTCGGAGAAGGAACGGCCCGTGTCGTGTTCCGCGTAGAGGGCAACGGAATGGAGCAGCCGCTCATTCGTCACGACGTCTTTCTCAGCTCGAACGACATCGGCGTCTACCCGCCGTGGCAAATGGCGGACATCCTTTCTTTCCTTGCCTACAATCCGTTCTCCGATCCCGAGATCTCACGGATCACCCTCGAAATCGACGTGACGAAGGAGCTCGACTACTTCGACATCCTGAGCCTCACCTTGGACACGGATGCGTACTTCCCGGGCGAGACCATCGCCTACGCGGTGACGCTGTCCAGCACTCGCCACGGGATGCGGACGATCGAAGGCACGCTTGAGATCTCCGCGGGGGAAGATGCGTACTTCCTTGCCGTTCGCGCATACGGGGGCAGCCGTCCCGCTTCCGCGGGAGAGGTGTCCCCATCGATGCAATCGCTGGGGGATGTCGTGGCCTTCGTCGAGACACTGCCCAGCAATGACGATCTGACGATCGAACTGTTTGCGCTGGATCCGTGGTCTCCGTACGCCGACGCCTGGATCGGAGTGAATGCCGAACGCACTACGTTCGACGGCATACCGATCCTCGGGCAGGCCGAGGTGATCGTGCCGCTTCTCCTCGACGACGAGCCGTGGTGAGATGTTCACGCTCGGGCGGATAGCGGAACTCGTAGGCGGAATCCTTCATACAACGTCATCGGACGATCTCCGCCGGTCCCCGACAAGGGTCTGCCATGATTCGCGGCGGATTCGATCCGGCGACCTGTTTGTTGCCCTTCCGGGCGCCAGAACCCATGGGCGTCTGTATGTTGACGCCGCGTTTGCCTCCGGCGCCTGCGCCGCAATGCTGTCGCTCTCTCCCGAGACAATCTCAGGAGAAGCCGGGTTTCGCGGGCCCTGGATCGAAGTCCGCGATGCCTCACGAGCCCTCCTTTGCCTCGCCGAGGCGTGGCGGAAGGAGCTCGGCGCCAAGGTCGTCGCCGTCAGCGGGACCAACGGCAAGACCACAACCAAAGCACTTCTTGCCCATCTGCTCGACGGAATCGGCTTGACCTACGCATCGCCCGGCAACTTGAATACGGAGATCGGCGTCCCGATTTCCGTGTTGTACGCCCCGAAGGACGCGAAGTATGCCGTGTTTGAAGCAGCCGCAGATCGTCCCGGCGACCTTGCCCTGATCAGCCGGATGCTCAGACCGGATCTTGTCGTGGTGACCGGCGCCGGCCGCGGACACCTCGATCGATTCTCCACGGTGGACGGCGTGGCGGAAGAGAAGTGGCAGCTTGTCGAGACCCGGCCGCGAGGCGCGCTGGCGATCGTGAACGGCGACGACGATCGCCTTTGGGAGAGATCCAGAGCCGCCGGAGTACGGAACGTGCTGACGTTCGGCATATGCCGCGTGGGCTGCGACTTGCTGGGGGATGTTGTTTCAACCACGCCGCAGCTTGTAGTCCACATCCGAATCCGAAATCGGGACCTGCGGTTCGAATGTCCGCTTCTTGGCGCGCACAATGCGCTCAATCTTCTTGCGGCGGTCGCTGCGGCCCGCAGTCTCGGCGTACCCGAGAACCTGATGATGGAACGGGCTGCGTCTTTCCGGCCGCCGCCGCACCGGCTGGCCCTACGATCAGGGTTGTCGTGGGGGAGTCTTCTGGATGACAGCTACAACGCCAACCCGGATTCGATGGGCGCCGCTCTGCGCGTGCTCGGAGAGCTGACATCCCACCCGTCGGAGAGAACCGTCGTTTTCGGCGAAATGCAGGGCCTCGGATCGTTTGCCACTGAGGCGCACCGAAGGATCGCGGAGCAAATCGCATCCCTCGGCGTATCCGCAGTGTTCTGCTTCGGAAGGTTGGCCATCGACGCTGCCGCCTCCCAGTCCGGCCTGAAGTGCCTTCCGACCGCCCTGAACGCCGACAAGCTCATTGCCGCGCTTCGCGCCCACATGAAGCGCCATCCCGGGGTTCTTCTGGTCAAGGGCTCTCATGCGCTCGGGCTGGATCGACTTGCCGATGCCCTTGCAGGGGATGTCGAATCGGAACCCACCTCAGCCGGAGATCCCGGGTGAGCGCGGTTCGCGGTCTTCCTCCCCACTCTGGCGGTTGATCTTCGACCCTTCCTGCGCTCATCCGTACCGGGGGCAGCGTGACCACCTGGCGAATTCGGATCCGGGGGCACAGACCTCCCGGAAAGCCGAACTGAAGCACAAGCGAATCCATCATCGCAGCGGCCGGACGAAGACATACGGACCGACGATCGTCGATCCGTACGTTCTCGCGAGCCAACCTACAGGTTCCGCCCTCGCCGGGGCCTGATCCGGATCGGGGACGTTGCCGGCTGCGGCCGGCTATTGCGGCTCGCTTTCCTCCCCGGCGAGCGATTTGCCTTCATGCTCCTGCGATGGCTGCTCCGATTCTTCGCCGTCTTCTTCCCTCAGGACCTCCCGGATCTGGTCCAGCCGCTCCTCAGCACGGAAGAACACAGTGCCCTCGGGGAACAACCCGTCTTCACCTCGAACGCCGGCCGGGACTCCGGTGAGGGTTTCGATCCCCTCCTCGACCGAGGCCACGGCATAGATGTGAAACTTGCCCGCCGCGACCGCCGCGACAATCTCTTCGGGCAGCATCAGGTTGTCGACGTTCTGGCACGGGATCATCACCCCTTGCTCGCCGGTAAGGCCCTTCGCCTTGCAGACTTTGAAGAACCCTTCGACCTTCTCATTGACGCCGCCGATCGGCTGGATCTCTCCCTTCTGGTTGACCGAACCGGTCACCGCAGTCCCCTGCCGGATCGCCGCGCCGGACAAGCTGGACAGGAGCGCGTACAGCTCCGCGCTCGACGCGCTGTCTCCATCAACCATCGAGTAGCTCTGCTCAAACGCCAGGCTGGCCGAGAGACTGAATGGTTTCTCGGCGCCGAACCGCTCACCGAGAAATCCCTTGAGGATCATGATCCCCTTGGTGTGGGAATGACCGCCAAGGTCCGCTTCCCGCTCGATGTCGACAATACCGCTCTTGCCGGCATGCACGGTCGCCGTAATCCGCGACGGCTTCCCAAATGCATAGTCTCCGAGCTGAAGAACGGCAAGGCCATTGACCTGCCCAACCTGCTCGCCGCTCGTGTCCACGAGGATGTGGTTGCGTTCGATCATCTCTTGGATCTTCTCTTCGATGCGGTTCGAGCGGCCATCACGTTTCTCAAGGGCCGTTTGGACATGGCCCGCGGTCACGGCGGCGGCGGCGTCCTCCGCCGCCCAGTACGAGGCTTCCTTGATCAGAGCCGACAGCGTGCTGAACCGGCAAGAGAGTTTCTGCTGATCCCCGGAGAGCTCCGAAGCGTGTTCCACGATCCGCGCTACCCCGGAGACGTCAAACGGCAGCAACCCGGATTCGGTGCAACGAGTGTGCACGAACCGGGCAAGGTTCATCTCGTTCGCCGCGGTCCGGTCCATTTCCGTGTCGAACTCGCTCTTCACGGCAAAAAACTTCGGGAAGTCTTCGTCGTACATGTGCAGCAATTCGTAGATCATCGGACTTCCGATAATGATGACCTTCATCTTGAACGGCACCGGCTCCGGCTTCAGGCCTTCCGTGGTGGAGTAGCCAAGCATTTGCATCGGATCCTCGATCCGGATCTCCCCCCGCTTCATGGCGATCTTCAGAGCATCCCAACTGAGGCCCGCTCGAAACAGGTTGTTGGCGTTCAACACCAAGTAGCCCCCGTTGGCCCGCTGCAACGATCCCGGCTTGATCATCGTGAAATCCGTAATCGCCACGCCCATCTGGACCCGGCGTTCGATCGCCCCGAACAAGTTGGTGTACGTCGCACTCTCCTCAACGATCACGGGAGCGCCTTCGGTGTCACAATGATCGACAAGCACGTTGACGAGATATCGCTTGAGCGGGTCGGTCTGGGCGACGGCAAATGGAAACGCCATCCGCTGCGCGTCGTTCTTCTTGCCCTGCTGGAAGTCCCCGAGATGCTCGACGATATCATTCTTGGCGTCCTGCAGAAATCGGACGACCTTCTCCACGGCGCCGTAGCGCTCCTGCAACTGATCGAACATCGGAGCGATCATGAACAAGACGGCCTGCTTGGCCAGTTCCTTGATTTCGCTCTCCCGTTGCTCGTCCACATGCGCGATCTGCTGGAGGTTCTCCTGGATGACGCCCTGGACTTCGACCTGCTTCTCACGAATCGCGCTCTTCTCTTCTTCCGTGAGCATTTCGTACTCTTCCTGGCTCAACGGCTCGCCACCTTCCCGCAATGGCAACGTGTTGATCCCGATCGGCGTCCGCTGGATCGCAAACCCCAGCTGGCGAGACTGGGTCTCCATCTCCTCAAACAGCTTGTTTCGCCTCTCGGCATACCGTTCGCCGATCTTCTTGCTTCGTGCCTTGAACTCGTCCGACTCAAGCGACTTCGGGATCTCTCGCTTCAGGCGCTCGATCAGGTGTTTCATGTCGTCGCGAAGCTGGCATCCTGTTCCCGTCGGGAGTTCGAGGTAGCGAGGGTTGTAGGGGTTCTCGAAGTTGTGCACGTAGCAAAGGTCCGGCGGCTTCGGGGCGGACTTGCTGACACGGCTGAGGAAATCTCGTACGGCGGACATCTTGCCCGTTCCGGGCCCCCCCGCGACATAGATGTTGTAGCGGTTCTTCCCGTCCTTAATCCCCAATCCAAGCTTGAGCGCTTCGATCGCTCGTTCCTGACCGATGATCCAATCAAGGGGTTGGAGGTCTTCCGTCGTCACGAATCCGAGGTTGTCAAGGTTGGCTGTTTTTCTAATCTCATGAATTGAAAGTTCTTTGACCATCAAACCCTCCTTCGCTTAGAATTCTACCCGACCATGAGACGCTGTGCGCAAATGCTCTTCCCACTGCTCGTTGTCGTCGCATCATCGCTTCTGGTTCTCTGCGGCAACCCTCCGGAAGCCGAATCCATCATCATCCGCCCCCTTGTCGATCTTCCCGAAGATCGTCGCTATGAGCCGTACGTCTTTGATGCATTGCAGGCCGCCGAGACGTCCATCGATCTCGTGCTGGCGTCGGCTCAATGGGACGACGTCTCGCTATGGACTTGCTTGGTCGCCGCGCAGCAGCGGGGCGCGACCGTTCGCGTCCTGTTCGATTGCAGCGATTGGGCACCGAGCATCACGGAGCGGAATCGGCCTGTGCTCGACGCTCTGCGACACGCCGGTGTCGACGCGCGGTTCGATGATCCGGAAATCACGACGCACGCCAAGTTGCTCGTCATCGACCAACGGACATCGATCATTGGATCGTCCAATTGGAACGCGCATGCATTGCAGAAGCAGTGGCAAGCCGGAGTGGCCATCGAAAGCCGCTCCGTTGCCGCTTCCTTCACCCAGTACATCGATCGCTTGTGGAGCACGACGCTTGCTCCCGCTGGCGTTCTTCTGCCACCGCCGACATCTCGCCAAACGGAGCCGACCATCGTTCCGTTACCGGATACGGATGGAAGCGCCAACTACGCCTCCTGGCTTCTCCCGCAGCTCGCGGCGGCCGAGCAGTCGATCCATGTCGTCATGTACCGCCTCTCGTACTACGCCGGCTTCGGGGACAGCGATTCGAATCGGATCCTCGACGCACTGATCGGCGCCGCAGCAAGAGGGGTCGATGTTCGGGTGATTGTGGACGATTGCGCTCCGTACCCGGACAACGCGAGGGACAACCTGGAAGCCGCGATTCTTCTCGCACTCTCGGGAGTGGATGTGCGCCTTGATCGCCCCGAGACAACCACACACGCCAAGCTGGTGATCATCGATGGTCGCGACATCTTCGTCGGATCGACCAATTGGAACTACTACGCACTCGAACGAAACAACGAAGCGTCCATCGCCCTGTTGGAGATGCCGCAGGCTGCCGCTGAGTTCGAGCGCCTGTTCGACGCGGCGTGGGAAGCAGGCAGTTCGATTCGATGAACCCGCCGGGTCCTATTCCCGGTCGGCCTGCCCCCCGGACAGACGCAATCCACAGGATGCGCATTGCCATTCAAGCTCACCGCTGAACGGGCTCCATCTTGACGGGACCATCACTCCCCCACAATCGGGGCAGTTGAGGATACCGATCTCCGCGGACAATGATCCGTCCTCCTCCGCGCCGATGAGCTGCACGGGATTCGACATCACAAGCTCCACTCGGGCCGGGCCCTCGCCATAGGAGCTGCCAAGCATGACGTTGCCTTCCACACGGATCCGGATTCCGTCGCGCTGTACGCCGACAAGGACAAACATCAGCCCGCCGAATACGGCGATCATTGCGATCAGCATCAAGACGAGAATCCACTGTCCTAGTCGGTTCATCCTCCGCTTCCTCCCATCGAACGACTTCCAAAGGTCACACAGCTTGGTTCGGCTCGGACAGACGCTCGACGATCAGCGTCCGCCCGGCAATACCGACGACCACCACATCATCGCCGGGTCCGACCTGCTGTGCGGCGTCCCCCAATCTTACACGGGCGTTCCAGTACTCGCCGTGGACGCATACCTGCCCGGTGGGGACGAGCGGGGTCTTCGCCGTGCCGAGACGTCCCAACATCGCCTCCATCCCGGTGCGCGGTCTATGTCTCTGCACGGCCAATCCTTTCCCGATTACGAATAGGAGCAACGCGGCAGTCGTTGCGATCACCACGAGGACGGTCACCCATGACAACCCGAGAGAGCCCGGCAAGTCGAACAACGCCAGCGAGCCGATGGCAAGCGCTGTGATTCCTCCGGCGGTGAGCACCCCGTTGGTCGGTGTGAGCAGTCGAGCACCATCAACCCCATGCCGAACAAGACGAGAACCAATCCGACCACGCTGATCGGGAGAATCTGCATGCCAAAAAGCGCCAACGCGAGGCATACCCCGCCTGCCGCAAGCCCGAACCCAACCCCGGGCTGGAAGAACTCATAGATAAGCCCGAACAGCCCAAGCAGGAACAGGATGTACACCACGTTTGGATCGGCAAAGTAGGCAAGCAATCGCTCGCGAAGAGTCGGGCGGACCACGCGAACCGCAACAGAAGCGACATGGAGGATTCGTCCATCGGTGAGGGCTACACCATCCATCAAGGACAGGAGTCCCGAAATGTCTTCGGCAATCAGGTCAATGACACCGGCAGCCAATGCCTCTTCCGCAGAGAGCGAAGCCCCTTCCGTGACCGCCAGCTCCGCCCACGCTTCGTTTCGGTTTCTCTGTTGGGCGATCGCTCGCGCGAAGGCGGCCGCGTCGCGGATCGCCTTCTCCAATGAGACGGCGTCGCCGTTCCCGATCAGATCCACCGGAGTCGCCGCGCCGATATTCGTCCCCGGCGCCATCGCGGCAACATCTGCAGCCAACACAATCAGCGTTCCCGCGGATGCTGCGCGAGCACCGCTCGGCGAGACATACACCATGATCGGGATCTCCGATGCAAGGATCGCCGCGATGATGTCCCGCATCGATTCCTCAAGCCCCCCCGGAGTGTTCAGTTCGATCAGAACAGCTTCCGCGCGCTCGTCTTCCGCCAGAGAGATGACTCGCTCGACGATGTCTCGTGTGACCGGATTGATCGATCCATCAAGTCGGAGGTGCATGACGTCCGCCGCGGCGGGAACCCCGACGGAAACGACACTCCCGATTCCGATCAGTACGACGGCAACCATTCGCAGCATGGCGCTCGTATCGTAGATCACGTCGATTCGCGTGACAAGAAGTCAATGCCGTGACGGTCCGTCGGCCGCGGGATCGGATTCACGTCGGCGATGGATCAGGATTGTGCGCTGGGGTCGTGCACCAACTGCAGCCTCGAACACGGGACAGGATGACCTGACGACATCAACCAGGCAGAGTCTGCGGAAGTCCTTGCGTACAAACGATAGCTCCCGAACACCTGCCGCTTCCCCGCGATAGATCTGACCGTTGGACGACCCCCGACACGATGTGGGCTATTTCTTCTCGTGCCGATCCAGGTATTCGAGGATCGCTTCTACAACCAGGTAGTTGATGGAACGGTCACGATCTCGGCTCAGCTTCTCCAGCCGAGCTACAGGCTTTTTGTCCATCTTCGACTTAGGAATGTAGATGGACAGTGTCTTTACAGCATCCTTTGCAGGCATCCTTGTCACCTCTCCCTGTAACATCCGCTCAAGAGTACCGACTACTCTTTGCCTGATAGTCAGCATACACTAACCTACGTGAATTGTGTACTCTCTAGACTGTGGCGCCGATTGGCCGGACCGGGCGCTCGGCAAGTCTTCGAGCAGTCTGGAGCGGCGGCTTGCAGGGCGCGGGATCGGCTAAGTGGCCTTGCGTCCTCTGCAAGACATGTTCTTCGCGCCGGAGTTTTGCCGATGAACCGCTTCCTGCATTTTCCGAATCCGGCGGAGTTGGCACGCATCCTCCGCTTGTCGCCGCTTGGATGCCCATTGATCAAGGATCACGTTTCTTCCCGTCTCATCCCACGCACGCGCAGCCTTGCCCAACATCTCGCCGAGCTCAGGCGAAACGCCGATCTCGGAGTGAACCTTGCTGAACGCCGCGCCGCGGATCCAACTCGTCAGCCCCCGCTCGTAGAAAGTACACACTTGAATGTGTGGGGGCACACCGGCTCCGTGCGTCGACCACCGGACATCCAGCAACCGCCCGATCCCCCGACGAGCATCCCACGACCAGGTTCGACATCCGAGAACCTCGCGCCAGCGGCGAAGATCCTCGCCGGCGTAGGCAACAAGCAGCTCACAAGAAATTCTCGTCTCGTCTCCGCTCCGCCGCAATGTTGTGTCTCTGAATCGCGTTTGCCCCAAAGCCCCGCCACGCTTCCGGGACCGGCTGCAACGTGAAGTCCTGTTCGCGCTCAACCACATCTTGGTTCCTCCAGGAGGCTGTTCCGGTTTCTCTAGCAATGCTGTGCTTCAATCGAATCGAGAAGTGACGGAACTTGATCAAAACGCTCCGCGATCATCCATCGATCGGAGATCCCTCGGCTTTCGGCCCGGGGCAGGACTTCGTGCTCCCATTCATCGGGATACGGAACGTGGATTCCAGTCCCGCCGATGGCGACGACCGGCAGGATATCCGATTTCAGCGAGTTTCCGATCATCACAAACGCCTGCGGCGACACTCCGTATCGGAGAAGAATCTCTCCGTAGATTCGTTCATCTTTCTCACTCACAATCTCGACTCCCTCGAACGAATCGGCGATTCCGGAACGGGCGAGCTTGCGCCGCTGATCAAGAAGATCTCCCTTCGTGATCAGCACGAGCGCATGCTCCTTGTGCAGCTTCCGTAAAGCCGGCGCCACACCATCCATCAGCGTGACCTCTTGATCGATCATCCAGCGAGCAATGCCGAGGATTCCGCGAACCCGCTCAGCATTCATCAGGTCATGAAGCCGGACCGCAGCCGTCTCGATCATCGACAAGACGAAGCTCTTGATTCCATAACCATACAGCGGAACATTCGCCGTCTCCGTCGCCAGGAGGTGCCGTCGAAGCGTCCGAATGTCGGCCTTGGTCGATACGCCCAGCAGGTCGCAGAACATCCCTTCCGCTCTGCGATATACGATTTCATTGTGCCAAAGAGTGTCGTCGGCATCGACTCCGACAAGTGCCATCCGCGTTCGCCCCATTGCCCCTCCAGACCTCCAATCCGATCGACCTTTCGCGCCAAGAGACGTGCTCCCGGGCAGGTGTTCTCAGCGATCCCAAGACTACACGGAGAAGGTGCTCGCGTCCCCCTGATCAAGAACGAAGGGACCGCTCACCCGTCCTTGGAGGTCGGCCGGTTGTCTCGTTGTGAGCGATCCCGATTCGGCATCTTGCCTCTGCCGTTCCATCTACCCCCGGCAGAGCCGTTCGGTTCCAACATCTGAGCAAGACGGTCCGACACAGAGCTCGCAGTGCTCCGATATCCGCTGGTCGTTGCCTTCTCCAACGTTCTCACGGTATGCTCCGTTTTCCCATGCCTGTCCACAGAAGGGATCGACCACACAGGGCGAGAAGCGAATCGCGCATCGGCCCCCTCGGCGGCACCTCCAATGGGGCTGCCCCCGCCGGCGGCGGCGCCCCCCGAGGCGCGTATGCCGTTCTCGGGTTGGTGGCTGGCGGAGGAGGAATATTCGTTCTTCTTTTCGATGTGCTGCGAGATGTCAGTAAGCAGTTCTCTCTCGGATGGTTGTGGATCGCGTTCTTTTCCCTGAGCACGGTGCTGATGTTCGTCGAATTCTTCCGGCATTGGCGGCGCACGCTACGGCCGATGTCGGCGGCGATCTTGGTGATCGGGTCGGTGGTTGCCGCCATCGATCTGGGCGGACTCATGGTCCACCGCTTGTTTCTCGTCTGGGGATGGGGACCCTTACTCGCTCTTGCCGCCGTGGGCCTCTTGACGTCCTATTGGCTTCAACGACACAACCCCGGCAAGGCGACTCGATCCTCTCGAGGCAAGCCAATGATCTGCGCAGTCGAGAACGGCACTCCCAACGAACCGGAATCCGCACCGGACGAGACTCGCACCTAGATCAGCCGACCGGTACCGGATCGCCAATGTCAGCGTCTTGCTTCGATGAACGGTTCAAGGAGGGATGTGATGCGCTCGAGCGGGGCAATGTCCTCTTCGCCGAACATCGAAGGCCGGTTCGAATCGACGTCGAGAACGGCAAATATGTCGTCCGATCCCCGCCCTCGAATCGGAACGACAAGCTCGCTTCGCGAGCGATCGTCACATGAGATGTGACCGGGAAACGAATGAACGTCGGGAACCACGATCGAGGCATGGGTCTTTACGGCGTGCAAGCAAACGCCGCGTCCTTTGAGAACCTGGCAAGCGACCGGGCCTTGATACGGTCCGACATGAAGCTCGTCGTCACCGACGACGAAGTAGAACCCCGTCCAGCTGTGATGAGGCATCTTCGCATGGAGCACGGCGCACATCGTCGCCATGGCGGCAATGCCATTCGGCGATCTTCCTTCGATCAGCGCGCGAAGCTGCTGATAGATTCGGTCATAACGCCCCTGCCGGTTTGGATCCACTTCCTCCCTCCTGCTGCAGTTTCGCCGTCGAATCTGCGGGATCGTGTATCGTGTACTCCGCACCGGCGTTCTGCTCTCGTGGGTCTCGCTCGCGCATCCGTCGCGAAGATGCATCGCCGATCCCGACGCGACCGCCTTGCTCGGAAACGCCACTCAGCGCGTCCGCTGGCTGTGCCCTTGATGGGTCAGGCACAGTCCGCAACGTCAGCAGGGCAACCAGAAGCAGTCCCGCAGCAACGGCCGTTGACGCCTGGTAACCTACTCCGTCCGCCAGCTTTCCGCTCCCCACCCCGGCGACGATCCAGCCCACACCGGCAAGCGCATTGTACAATCCCAGCGCAAGGCCCCGATTCTTTGCCCTCGCCACTCTAGACATCAACGCAATACCAGACAGCTGGAAGTACGCCCAGCTGACACCATAGACCAAGAATACGGGAACAAGAATCCACACGGGAACCGTCTCTCCGCCGCCGCTCAGCCAGATAGCCGCCGAGCCGAAAAGGGCCACCCGTACGGCAAGCGCCACACCATGGACCCCCCGGGTTCCCTTGCGAGCAATCCTTCGGGTCGCCCAAGGATAGGCGACAACAACTCCGACGTTCTGAATCAGAGAGTAGAGGAATATGCCGGACGATGAGATTCCAAGCCGCTCGCGCAGAAGCAGCGGAAGCGGGATCGCGATGAATCCGAGCGCCACATAGGCGATAAGCGTGGTGAGAAGGAACCTTTTCGTTCCCGGACGAAACCCTTCGGCCCCCGCATGAAACGACGCCCAAATGCGTCGTGGTGCGAACCGATGGTAAAGGTGGAACGGGCTAAACCGTGCTCGCTCAAAGAGGAAGTTACCCAGCGCGAGCGCCACGCCGTGAAATCGCCGCTGCGTAAAACGCGGCGTGGTTCGAGGAACGAAGAGAATCGCAAGGATCGCCGCACCGATTGCCAATCCTCCGATCGTTGCGAACAGCACGCGAATCGTCGCTGCCTCGCCAATCGTCTCAGCGCCCCCGACAAGCGCCAACGTGCCCAACGCCAGACCCGCAACCCAGCCAATCGCTCCGGATTGATTCAGCCTCCCGATTTTCGTCTCCCACTGCGATTTATCCTTGTTCTCGATGACAATCAGCACCGTCACCGAAGCATTGGCGACCCAGAACAGGTTCTGAATCATGTTCCAAACGACAAGCTGTCCGTACGAGCCGGCGAGGCCCATGGCCGCAAAGCTCACGCCGGTCATGATGTAGCTTCCGATCACGAACAGCCGACGGCGGCGCGCGGCATCCGAGAGCCGTCCCCAGACAAGACTCCCGACGACACCGACAAGGCTGACGAGGCTGGCAAGGACGCCGACGTCGCCTACGGAACCGCCAAACCGCGATGAGATCCACAGTGGGATCAGAATCGACGCCGTTCCCGCAGCAAGATTCGCAAGCGCAACTGCGAGGAACCACGGCTCAGTATCTCTCCAGAGGTGTTGCTTGATTCGCATATCCGGTCGTCCAAGTTCTCCCAAACGCGAGCATCATCTTTCGGATGCCGAAAACGGTCCACCCGTGGGTGGACTCGGCCCACCCGTGGGTGGAATCAATCCGCGTAGTGTAGCCGCCCCACACCGGTTGTCAACGACCTCGTTCATTCATCCGAGACATGGGAGACGATCGACGACAACGGCCGTCCATTCCCGGCTCGTCATCGACGCCGCCCTTCGGCTGAACCATGCAGAAGCTCAGCCTCGGCGAGAAGGTCATAACCATCAGCGCCGCGAATTCGAGCCGCGATCAAGTCCCCGCTGTGAATCTCCGCGTCACCGGGATCGACAAGCGTGACGCCGTCGACATCCGGCGCCTGGCCCATCGTGCGTCCGATCCACAAGCCACTCTCATCGTCCCAGCCATCGATGAGCACGTCCTCCGATTGCCCGATCCGCTCGCGATGCCCTTCAGCAACGATGCGCTGCTGCTCGAGCATCAGCGCTTCGACACGCCGAAGTGCCTCCGCTTCGGGGATCTGACCGTCCATCGCATCCGCCGCAGTCCCCGGCTCCCGTGAGAACGCAAAGACACCGACGTGATCGAAGCGGATGCGCCGCACGTCCTCAAGGAGTTCCATGAACTGCACGTCGGTCTCCCCCGGGAACCCCGCGATGAACGTCGTGCGGATCACCATCCCAGGGATCTTCGCGCGCAAGCGTTCGATCAGGCGGAGACACGCTTCTCTCGTGACGTGCCGGCCCATCCTCGCCAAGATCGGATCGGCAAGGTGTTGCAGCGGCAGATCGACATACGGAACCAGGTGTTCGACCGACTGGTAGGCATCGACAAGATCATCGGCGAAGTGCGCCGGATGGGTGTAGAGAATTCGCAACCACTCGACGCCATCCAGCAGATCAAGCTCGCGGACGAGCGCCGCCAGCGTCGTCTTCGGGTTGAGATCCGATCCGTAAAGCGTCGTATCCTGTCCGATCAGGTTCAGCTCCTTCACGCCGTAGCTGTCGAGATCGCGCCCCTCGGCGACGACATCACCAAACGGCCGGCTTCGGAAGGGCCCGCGAATCGTTGGGATCAGGCAGTAGGCACAGCGATTGTCACACCCCTCGGAGATCCGGAGGAATGCCGTATGCGACGGCGTCAGCAACAAACGTCCCGCCGCCCCCCCCGATGACACGCCGCTCGCGTTCAGCACGTCCTGCTGCTGACCAAGCCCGAACACGCCATCCAGCGCCGGGAACTCGCGGCGAATCCCTTCCGCGTCAAGCTCGCCAAAGCATCCCATGACGAGAACCCGAACCGCCGGGTTTTTCGACTTGACAGCAAGGTTTTCAGCGATCGCAGCACGCGCCTCGTCGCGTGCTGCAGCAAGGAATCCGCACGTGTTGATGACAATGACGTCCGCCATCTCCGCCGGAACGCCGACCAGCGCCCCTGCGGACGCGAATCGTCCGAGAAGCCGTTCGGAATCGACGAGGTTCTTCGCACACCCAAGGCTAACCAGGTGAATCCGCGGCGCGGCCTTTCGTCGTCTCGCCATTCCTTCGCTCCCTTCGTTGCCTACAGCCTCTCGTGCCGGTCCACAGGGGTTCGCGAAGCGGGCCCCGAATCCGCGGCCTCGTCATGCGGCACAGTCGTCTCGGACTGTTCGACGACATGATAGCCGGTCGAGTCGGCTCGGCATATCTCTCCCAGCAAGGTGGAAAACACGCTCGCCCATCGCTTCGCTACCGGCGGCGGCTCGTCGATCGGGACATAGAGAACCGCCACAATGTCGCGTGTCCCGGAAGAGATCTTGGTCGCCATCGCATCCTTGACCGGATTCCCGCACGGCACCCAATGGCCTGCTTCTCGCCGGCAGACAAGGAGGAGATCCTCAAGATCGATCGACTGCCCGGCGCTGTTGAACACGAATGCCTCTCCCGGGCGCCCGTGTCTCATCAGAAGCTCTCTTCCCGTCAACGAGGCATCGAAGATCGACGCCGGGAGCCCGGACTCCAGGCTCACCGCATTGTTGACGTCAACGGGAGCATTCACGGTGGGAAAAGTCTGTCCAAGCGCCGCTCGCAACAGATACTCACTCGACGGCTTTCCT
>RXOA01000074.1 GCA_003979035.1 Candidatus Bipolaricaulota bacterium | reverse complement strand
GGCGCTCCAGGCGCTTGCGTTTCGTGATATCCCACGCGATGCACCGTCCTCCCACGATCCGTCCGTGTTCCACGAGGGGGCCGGCGGTGTATTCGACATGCACCCAGCGGTTCTCCCGGTCCGCCAGGACGGTCTCGGATCGAACGCTCTGGCCGCACAGAATGTGCCGGGTGCGAGACTCGATCTCCGCGCGATGCGCCGGCAGCGCAAATGCGCTGATGGGTTGTCCGATCACCTGCTCGGCATCGAATCCCAGCATCGTCTGGATGGCGCGGTTGACCGAACACACCTTTCCGTCCATGTCGAAGGTGAGGATAAGGTCCCCTACCGTCTCGACGATCTCCCGATATCTCCGTTCGCTCTCGATCAGCGAGGATTCCGCGGCCTCCAGAGCGGTCGTTTCGCGGACCACCGCCACGATGTGCGAGGGTCTGTCGCCTTCATCTCGCAGCAGGGTAAGGTCGATCAGGACGGCGGACCGCGAACCGTCCGGGCTCACGGCGAGGGCTTCCACCTCCCGAACCGTGCCCTCTGCCATCAACAGCGGGAGCATGCGCTGGTGGAGCGTGTTGAATCGTTCCGGGTCCACCAGATGGGTCTCAGGGAAGGTTTTTCCGATGACCTGCTCGGCATGCAGTCCCGAGTCCTTGAGAAACGCGCGGTTGACGTAACAAATGCGACCATCCAGGTCCGTCATGGAGATCGCTTCCGGCAGCACGTCCAGAAGCCTCTCCGCGTGGGAGGCGCGTGGGGCCACGGCTTCGGTCGGTGCGATCTGTGTCGCATCAGATGGCAGCCGGTCACGTGGGCTCACAGGAAGCTCGGCGTCGGCCACGGTGCGACGCTGCTGCAACCAAGCCATCTGGGCCGAGGACTCGTCTGTCCTTTTCCTCTGATCCGTCACTTCCGTCTCCACCATATCCGTATGCCCAGCTCTTCTCTCGCGCCGGACGCGCGAGACAAGCCCCCCGTGACCAGATGACAGAGCCTCAATGAATCTATGCTATGCGGCGGCAATAGGGGAAGCAAGTGAAAGTTACAAAAGCTGAGAGGCTTTGTCCGCGTTAGGAAGTGCAATCGGCCGGCCGAAGAAACACCGCCATTCAGGTCGGATTTGGATCATCGCACCGACCAGACATGAACGCCGGGCAGCGAACGCTCTCTGTTCAGGCCTCGTGCCCCCGCACGTTTTGCCGCAATGTGGCTTCCAGATGCTGATCGGCTTGCGGGGTCAGAGGCGTCGCCATCGCGCGCGGCCGGATCGGCAGCGAAACCGTGAACGTCGCGCCCTTGTTCGGTTCGCTCTCGACGTCGACTCGCCCGCCGTGGGCGGCCACGATCTTGCTGACGATGGCCAGCCCAAGCCCGGTCCCTTTGATCTCCTTGCCGGGGCGGGGCACGCGATAGAATCGTTCGAAGATGCGCGGCAACGCCTCTCGCGGAATGCCCATTCCCGTATCACTTACCTTGATCAGGAGGTGCTCGTCTCGCCGGGCGACGGAGAGGCGAATCTCCCCTCCCTCGGGCGTGAACTTGATGGCATTGCTCAGCAGATTCGTGACAACCTGAACAATTCGGTCGCTGTCAAACGCGATGGGCGGGAGGTGCGGGTCGATTTCGGCGCTCAGGTGAACGCCTCGCTTGCCCGCAAAGGGCAGCATGGTGTGGTAGGCCTCTTCCACCACTCGGTCGAGGGCGCCTTCCTGCATGTTGAACGTCATCTTTCCGGCATCCAGTCTTTGGAAGTCCAGAACATCGTTGATCAGTCGGCCCAGCCTTTCGATGTTCCGCTTGGCGATCCCCAGGAAATGGGCCTGGTCCTTGTTGAGCCGTCCGGCCTCTCCGTTCAGCATGATCGTCACCGCCTCGTTGATGGAGGTCAGAGGCGTCCGCAATTCGTGCGAGATCGTCGAGACGAATTGCGACTTCATCTCTACGGCTTCGCGCAGTTCCTCTTCCGCGCGTCGACGGTCGGTGATGTCATCAATGGCGACCACCACATGCTTGCCGGAATCGATACTGACCGGTTCGACGCTTGCCAGCAGCCAGGGCAGCACCGTCTCGCCATTGTCGTTCAGAGCCGGTCGGATTTCCAGGCCCCGAATGGGCTTCTCGGACTCCAAGGACACCTGAATCATCGTCCGCAACGAACACTCTTCCTCCTCCCTCGCGCCTCGGCGACAATCGGGGAGGTTGCCGCAGTACATGCAGCTCAGAGCCTCGCAGGGCTCCTTTCCGATGATCTCCCGATAGTCTTTTCCCGAGAGATGACGAATCGTCTCGTTGGCGCGCACCACGGTCATCTGCTCGTTCACCAGCAGCATGCCGACTGGCGCCGCGTCGAAGATGGCCTCCAGGTTCTTCTGCTTTCGATCCAGAATCTCGTGAATCCGCGTTCGTTCCGTCACGTCCGCATCGGCCCCTCGGTATCCGATCAGCCTGCCGTTCTCATCGAGAATCGGAACGCCGCTGCGCAGCAGAAACACGACACGGCCGTCCTTGTGAAGGTTGCGCGTCTGGAATTCCGTGAACACATCGTTCCGGCTGAAGATCTCAAAAGCCTGGGCTTTCAACAGCGCGGCGTCGTCCGGATGGAAGAAATCGTAGAAGTGCTTTTTGCCGAGGATCTCCTCCGGTTTGTACCCGAGGATCCTCTCGATGATCGGACTGGCGTACGTATACAGGCCTTGGGCGTCCACCTCCCAGATCCATTCCCGCGCGTTCTCGACAACCTGACGAAACCGCTCGTCCGACTGGCGCAGCGCCTGCTCCACGCGCCGACGTTCCGTGATATCTCGAACCACCCCGATCGAACCGGTGGCCACACCATCCGAGTCCTTCAGGACGCTCAGCGAGATGTCCACGTCGATCAGGTCACCTCCCTGCCGATACATCCGCGTTTCCAGATGATGCTGCATGCCCTTCTGGCGGACGCTCAGGGTGCGAATCCGCTGCCATTCCGTGTCCGGATAGAGGCTGCGTACGGACCGCCCCAGCAAGTCTGCTTCGCTCATCCCCAGAAGTTGCTCGGTGAACTGGTTCCACGAGACGAGACGTTCCTCCTTGTCCACCATCATGATGGCCACGGCGGAGTTGTCGAAGATCGTGCGATAGCGATGCTCGGCCGCCTGGAGCTGGCGCTCCGCCTTCTTGCGCTCCAGCGCATAGCGGATCGACCGCATCAGCAGCGTGCTGTC
>RXOA01000073.1 GCA_003979035.1 Candidatus Bipolaricaulota bacterium | reverse complement strand
GAGGATGATGAAGAACACCAGCACCGACAGCGCCAACGCGACGAACACGAAGATGGTGTCAAAGAAGCCGATGAGCTGCTCGTAGAATACCGAGAGCTCTTCCCATGTTCGCCCGGAAACGGCCAGGCCCGCCGCGGCCAGTTCACGATCCAGGGCATCGCGGGTGGAAACGGTGGCGGGAAGATCCTGACGACGCAATCTGACCACCATGCGGTCCACGCCCGCGGTCACCCGAAGCGTCTGGGCCAGCGCCAGCGGAACGAACACCTGCAGGTTCTCCACCTGTTCGCTGGAGAAGCTGTAGATGCCGACAATTTTGACCGGGACGG
Organism: Candidatus Bipolaricaulota bacterium; assembly: GCA_003979035.1. Taxonomy (GTDB): domain Bacteria; phylum Bipolaricaulota; class Bipolaricaulia; order UBA7950; family UBA9294; genus RXOA01. Next base: position 5,814 of record RXOA01000073.1, on the reverse strand, counting down.
CGTTGAACGCCCCCGATGCCGTTGTTGTCGTCAGCGTGACCACATCGTCGATTTCCAGGAGGAGCTGCTGGGCAAGCGAACGGCCCAGAATGATCGCGGCAACATCCGTCGGTTCGAGCGCACGGCCGGAGACGACCAGATCTCCGTAGTCGAGAGCTTGATTCCCGGGCATATAGCCCAACGCAAAGACAGCCCGCGTTTCCGTGCCTGCGGCGAGAAGCCCCGAGAAGGTGAGTTGCTTGGTGGACGACACGACTTCGGGATGGGAGGCGACGATGGCCGTGACCTGCTCGAGCGTGGCCGGATCGAGCAACGTGGCGTCCGTGTCATCGGATTCGTCCCACAGAGCCTGTGTGGCCAGCTGAAGATTGCCGAACTGCTGGATCTGCGACGCCGTAATCGAGTCCTTGGAACTGCCGAAGAATCCGAGAACAAACAAAGAGAGGGCCGTTCCCAACGCGATAATAAACACCGATAGCAGCGTCCTGCGCCGGTTGCGCACCAGACTACGTAGCGGCAGCTGGAGCCACACGCGCTCCCTCCTCGATCAGTTGGCCGTCGTGGATTCTGACGTGTCGCTGCCCGTATTTGGAGACGGCAGGATCATGGGTGACGACGATGAACACGACACAGTGTTGCTCGTTGAGTCGGCTCATCTGATCCATGATCCGCGCGCCGGTCTCCGAATCGAGGTTTGCGGTGGGCTCATCGGCAAGTACCAGTTTGGGCTCGGTGATCAGGGCGCGGGCGATCGCCACCCGCTGGCGCTGTCCGCCGGATAGCTGATCGGGGCGTCGTCCGGCAAGATCGGCGAGGCCGACTTCGTCCAGCATCTTCAGCACACGGTCGCGGCGGTCCTTTCGGGGGATTCGCTGAAGCAGCAGCGGATACTCGACGTTCTCCATCGCACTTAGGACAGGAACTAGGTTGAACGTCTGAAAGATCAACCCGATTTTCGCCTTCCGGATTTCGGCCAGGCTGCCTTCCGGCAGCTCGCGAGTCGCCGTCCCCTCGACGTATACGTCGCCCGATGTCGGGCGGTCGATGAGGGCAAGCTGGTTCAGAAGGCTTGTTTTTCCGCTCCCCGAGGGACCGTTGATGACGACGAAATCCCCCTGGATGGCGCGAAAATTGACGTCACGAAGCGCATGGACGTCGGTGGTGCCCATCCGATACACCTTGTTGAGGGAAGCCGCTTCAAGAAACACGGAGCCTTGTTCGTAACAGAAACGTCCGCGGGTCTCCATACCTTGGTTCCTCCAGAGACCAGCCTAGACGAAGTCCGGCAGAAATCCAAGCGATCCCGCGGAGAAGAATGCCGTGCGGAACCGTCGGGAGGGCGAGCTTGGGGAAGGCTACTCCCATTCGATCGTTGCCGGCGGCTTGCTCGTGATGTCGTACACCACGCGTCCGATCTCGGGGACTTGCCGCGTGATCTTCTGGGCGACATCGTCGAGGAAATCGTGTGGTAGCTTGGCCCAATCGGCGGTCATCCCGTCCACGCTGGTCACCGCGCGCAAGCCGAGGACAAGGCCGTACCGACGATCATCGCCGGCGACACCGACACTCCGGAGGGGCGTGAGCGTCGCCAATGCTTGCCAGACGTCGTCGTACAGGGCCCACTCCCGCAGGCAGCGTATGAACACGTCGTCGGCGCGGCGGAGGATGGCAACCATCTCGGGCGAGGCCTCGCCGAGGACCCGGATTGCCAGTCCCGGACCGGGGAACGGATGCCTAAGTCGGATGGAATCCGGAAGCCCGAGAAGGCCGGCGATCTCGCGCACCTCGTCTTTGAACAGAAGGCGAAACGGTTCCAGGAGCTCGAACCCCAACTCCTCCGGAAGGCCGCCGACATTGTGGTGGCTCTTGATATTGGCTGCCGACGCGGAGGTCGATCCGGCGGATTCGATGACGTCCGGGTACAGCGTTCCTTGGGCGAGAAAGCGAAACGTCCCCATGGTACGGGCCTTCTCTCGAAAAACGTCGATAAACTCGCGCCCGATCGCCTTCCGCTTTGCTTCGGGATCGGTGATGCCGCTGAGCGCAAGGAAGAAGCGATCCCGTGCATCGACGACATGGAGCGACACGCCGAGGCCGGTTAATGACCGTTCGACTTCCACGCGCTCCCCGTGACGGAGCAGTCCGTGATCCACGAACACCGCGGCGTGGTCGATGCCGGCCCGTACAAGAAGCAACGCCAACGCGCTGGAGTCGACCCCGCCCGACACGGCAAGCAGCGTGCGGCTTCCTGCCGTCGCTTCGCGGACATCCGCAATGGCGCGATCGAGCGCGTGTTCCGGAGACCAGGTACGAGCGACGCCGGCGTGATCGAGGAAGTTCGCCAGCAGGCGTTGTCCGTGCGGGGTGTGGACGACCTCGGGGTGGAATTGGACGCCGACTCTCCGGTTGTCCGGCGAGGCGATGGCAACGATCGGGTTCTCCGTACTGGATGCGATCACGCGCCAAGATGCGGCAAGCTCCGTGACCGCGTCTCCATGGCTCATCCAGACCTCCGATCGCTCCGGAATGCCGTCGAACAGGAACCCCGTCTGCGTCGACAGCACGGAGCGGCCGTACGAGCGATGCGGCACGGGCCGTACGGCGCCCCCGGCCTGCTGCACAAGCAGATGCATGCCGTAACAGATTCCAAGGATCGGCACATCCAGATCGAACAACCTCCTGTCGGGCCGAGGGGATGATGACTCGAACACCGAACGCGGGCCGCCGGAGAGAATGATGGCCTCGGGGTTGGCGCCGAGAATCCCTTCCAGCGAAGACGTGCCGGGCATGACCAGGGAGAACGCCGCCAACTCGCGCAATCGGCGGGCAATCAATCGTGTGTACTGGGAGCCGAAATCGAGAACGACAACGCTCACGAAGCGATCCCTTCGGGCTCCACCTCGGCAAAGCGGATCAACGAACGGACGGCGTCCATGCTCTCAATGGTGACCAGGCTCAACACGGGGACGTTCAGCTGTTCGACGGCGCTTCTTCCGGGCGCGAACCCCTTTTCGATCACGAACGCCAACCCGACGAGGGTGGCTTCGGCCTCGGCAACGATCTCCGCAAGGGCGCAACTGGTGATTCCCTCAAACAGAAAATCGTCGACGATCAGCACGCGATCGCTTCGATTGAGGTAGTCAGCGGACACGGCAAGCGTGGTTCTTTTCTTCTTGGTTGGGGAGACCACCTCGCGGGTGATCGGATGGGCCATCGTGGTTGCCGCGCCTTTCTTTGCGTACAGGGCCCGGACGCCGGCGCCGAGCTGTCGGGCGACTTCATAGGCGATGACGTTGCCTGCCGCCTCGGCGGTCAGAACGCAGTTGATGTCGATCCCAGCGGACAGGAACGCGTCTGCGATCAGCCTCCCTGCCGCCGCCACGAACTCCGGTGCGATCCGATGGTTGAGAAACCCGTCGACGCGCAGGAACTTCGCATCAACGACTTTTCCTTCCCGCTTGATCCAGCTCTTCAAAAGATCTGTAGACATGATGAGGCCCCGAGGATGTGCCAAGGATCCGGTGTTGGCTTTGAGAGATTGTATCCAAAGTCTGTATTCGGCGCGATGTCTGCATACGTTCATTGCTCTTCTTGGTGTAAGCGACTACAATACCGAAAAATCGGAGGACCAGGGAGTGCAAACACGCAACTTCATCAACTCACTGGACCTTTCCCCGTCCCAGTACGATCGTCTGTTCGATCTTGCCGACCGGATCAACCACGCGCCCGCAACCTACGCGCAGCGCTGTCAGGGCAAGGTCATGGCCAGCCTATTCTACGAGCCGAGCACGCGCACCCGCCTCTCCTTTGAAGCGGCCATGCTGCGTCTTGGCGGACAGATTCTCACCGTGGCTGACCCTAAGACGAGTTCCGCTGCCAAGGGGGAGAGTCTTGCAGACACCATCCGGACGATTGCCGGGTATGCCGATCTCATTGTGATGCGTCATCCTCGGGAGGGTGCGGCGCAGCTCGCCGGCGAATACTCGCCGGTGCCGTTGATCAACGGCGGGGACGGAGCAAGGGAACATCCGACGCAGACGTTGACCGACCTGTTCACGATCCGCACGTTTCTCGGGCGACTCCGGGGACTGTCGGTGGGGCTCTGCGGCGATCTGCGGTATGGGAGAACGGTTCACTCCTTGATCCGCGCGTTGGCGCGGCTTGGCGATCAGCGGTTTGTGTTGATCTCTCCTGACGAGCTGCGGTTGCCGGACAGGGTGTTGAGCAGTGCCGCGGCGCTTGGAGAGGGCAACACATTCGAGCAGACAGCCTCGATGGACGAGGCGCTCACCCGGTGCGATGTTCTCTATGTCACCCGCATTCAGAAGGAGCGGTTCTTCAACGAAGAGGACTACATCGCGTTGCGGGACACGTACGTGCTGACCGCCGGCAAGATGCAGCAGGCAAAGCCGGAGATGATTGTCATGCATCCCCTGCCGCGCGTGACGGAGATTGAAGCCAACGTGGACGATGACCCACGCGCGGTTTACTTCGAGCAGGCGCGGTTGGGAATGATTGTCCGGATGGCGCTGATTCTCGACTTGCTGGAAGGGGGAGACGATGCTGCGGGTTGATCGCATCGAGCGCGGGATCGTGCTCGACCACATTCAAGCCGGCAACGGACTACGGATTTTCGACCGTCTCGGGCTGCGCGATGTGAGCTTTCCGGTGGCGCTGATCATGAACGTGCGCAGCACCAAGATGGGGCGCAAGGACATGATCAAGATCTCCGACACGCTCGAGCTCGATCTGACGATGCTCGGCCTGCTTGAGCCGAATATCACGGTGACCTACATCGACGACGGGAACGTGACGCGCAAGGAAGCCATCCCCCTCCCGGAACGCGTCGAAGGCCTGATCGAATGCAAGAACCCTCGCTGCATCACGACCTACGAGCGGCACGGGATCTCGGTATTCACGCTGGTGGACCGGTCAACCAGCGAGTACGAGTGTGCGTACTGCGGAGAGCGGGCTCGAATGTGACGTCGGACCGAGATCACGGGAGCGAGCAGATGCCGGATCGATGTCCCACACGACGCCCGGGCGGGGCGCCCGATGAAGGCGCCCAAGCGCGGCGGATCCGGATCTCCCATGCCCGGTTGGTCGATGCATCCGGCGCACGCGGCGGGCTGTACGAGCTTCATGTCGCCGGCGGAACGATTCGAGAGATCATCCCCCAGTCTGAAGCTGGAAGCCTGAGCCCGGGCCGGGAGCGAAATGCGTCGGCAGGCGGTTCTCAGACCGTCGAGATCGATGCCGGAGGGCGCACCCTGTTGCCGGCGTTCATCGATTTGCATGCCCATTTCCGCGATCCGGGGTTCCCCGAGAAAGAGACAATCGAATCCGGAAGCCGCGCTGCAGCGGCCGGGGGGTATGCCACGGTCTCGGTGATGGCCAACACCCGACCCGTGTGCGATCGTGTTGAGGTGGCGCAAGACATCGTTGCGCGGGCTCGGCGCGTCGGATTGATCGACGTGATTCCCGTCGGGGCGATTACACGGCGGCTGGAAGGGCGGCGCCTCGCCGATCTGGAACAGCTCTCGGCGGTGGTGTGGGCGTTTTCCGACGACGGGCGCGGTGTGCAGTCGGCAGACGTCGCCGAGCGTGCATTTGCAGTTGCCGCACGCCTTCGGCGGCCGATCATCGAGCATTGCGAAACGGACGGGGTGGAGGATCCCGATCTCTCGGAGGAGCGGATGGCCGAACGGGATATCCGATTGGCGGGCCGGTTCGGAACACAGCTGCATATCGCCCACGTTCGCTCTCCGAGAACCCAAGCGGCGGTGGCCCGGGCGCGCGAACAAAGCGTAGCGG
>RXOA01000072.1 GCA_003979035.1 Candidatus Bipolaricaulota bacterium | reverse complement strand
GTAGGAATGCGCTCGGTGTCCCTTCTTTCATTGTGTCGTCCGGTCCCGGCCGTTTGATTCGCACGGTCTACGGGAACAGTCCTCGCATGCGAACCGCTTGAGCAACCCGCTCCACACCAAGCACGAACGCGGCAAGGCGCAAAGAGATGTCTCGCTCCTTCGACATGGTCCACACTTCTCCCAGCGCTCGGTGCATGATCCTGCCCAGCCGCTGGTTGGTTTCATCCTCTTCCCAGGCGAAGCACTGGATGTTCTGGACCCACTCGAAGTACGAACAGACCACACCACCCGCATTGGCGAGGATATCGGGAACAACGACGATCCCCTTCTCGCCGAGGATGTAGTCGGCCTCGGGAGTCGTCGGCCCGTTTGCGCCCTCGACGATGACGCGCGCCTTGACCTCGCCGGCATTGGCCGCCGTGATCTGCGCTTCCAGCGCCGCAGGTACGAGAACATCCACATCCAGCGCGAGCAACTCCGAATTGGTGATCTCTTCCATGCTCGTCGTGTCGTATCCGGCAAGCAGGTGGCCGGGGGACGTCTTTGTGTAGTTGACGAGCTCGACGATGTCAAAGCCCTCGGGCCGGAAGTACGCTCCGGAAACATCGCTGACGGCGACGATCCGCGCTCCCGCTTCCGCAAGAAGCCTGGCTGCGATCGATCCCACGTTGCCGAATCCTTGGACGGCGATTCGTGCCGACGTAATATCGATTCCCATCCGCTGCAACACGCCGAGCGTGATGAAGGTCACCCCGCGCCCTGTCGCGGCCGTACGCCCTCGCGCGCCACCGCATTCGAGCGATTTCCCGGTGACGATCGCCGGAATCGCATGCCCCGCCAACAGTCCCGCCGTGTCGGCAATCCAGTCCATCACTTGCGAATTCGTGTTGACGTCGGGTGCGGGAATGTCGCGCTGAGGCCCGATCAGGGGGAAGATGCGCGTTGTATAGCGTCTGGTAAGACGTTCCAGCTCTCCACGCGAGAACTGGGTGGGATCGCAAGCGATGCCGCCCTTTCCGCCGCCGTACGGAACATCCGCAACGGCGCACTTCCAGGTCATCCATCCGGCCAGCGCCTTCACTTCATCCATCGTCACGCCGACGTGGTAGCGAATCCCGCCCTTGCACGGACCGCGAGCGCTGTTGTACTGCACTCGGTATCCGCTGAACACCTCGACTTTGCCATCGTCACGCGTAATCGGGACGCTGACTTCCAGCGCCCTCTCCGGCTGACGGAGCACGGCCCACACACCAGGCTCGATCTGCGTGTACTTTTCGACAAGATCGAGCTGTTGAAGCATCATCTCATAGGGATTGATGCTTGTCTCGACATGCTTGCCGGCAACAACCTTGCTTGTATCCTGAATCGCCATATGGCGGTCACCTCCGATCGCCCGCAGAGTATCCGATGCGTCATGGGCCTTGTAGGAGATAAAGCAGATTCCGGGCTTGGTTCTTAAAGACAAAAGGATGCCTAGAAGCGAATTTTCGGCCATCTTGTGACACAGCGCGCCTCGCGTTTCCGGCAAACGCCGCGTGTCAGCAAGAGTCGACCCTCCTGTCATCTGACAGCTTGTTTGCTGGCGGAAGCGCCGTCGCAATAGGCTGTCGCCCCCCCAACGGCGGCGCCGGAAGCCGGTCGCGAATCGGTCGTCCAGCATGGCCAATCCGCCGGACCTGGCGTATCGTCTGATATGCATGGAGATTCGCGTCCGCGAACGGTGCGATGCGATTTCGCAAGAGAATCGCTCGATGCGATTTCGCAAGAGAATCGCTTGGGGGGAGAGCGCGGCATGAACATACAGGCGCCACACAATCCGGCGGAGAGCCGGCTGCGATGGAGTGAGCTTCACCCGCTTTCCATCCGCTATCGCCCGGGAGAACTGGTCTATCATACCGGAAGCTACGCCGCCGGAGCGGGGATGGTTCTTTCCGGCGTCATCATGGATCTTCCGGGATCCGCAACGACGTCGCGCCCCACAACACCCGACCTTGATCTCGTCGGACCTGATGACCTATTCGGCGTCGAGGTTCTCGTCTCGCCACCGCTCGACGTCCATCGTACATCCGGGCGTGCGCTGACCGAGGTCGAGGTCGCCTTTGTCGAGCGGGAAACCCTCCGCCAAGCGCTGTCCACCGATCTTTCCTTGAGCGGTGCCCTGCTTTCGCACGTCGTCGCGAGATTCCTTCGAACGAAGACCCAAGATCGATTGCCGGGCCGATCATCCCGTGACGCGGACCATTCCAAGGGCCGTCTCGCAAACTGCTTGCTTCAGCTCGCGCAGAAGTGCGGCACGGTCGAAGATGACCATCAACGACTTGTGCGGCTCCCCAAGGAGATCACCGCTCGTACGCTGTCTTCAATCCTCGCCATCTCCGGCGCAAAAATCGTGCGACTTCTGGCCGATCCTGATCTGTCCGCCGCGGAACCGCGGGTGAACCCGAAATCGGAGTTCGCGAACGGCGAGCAGGCCGAGGGGCTGCTGATCGCCGTTGACAAGCTTCTTCAACTCACGTTCCTCCCCGACTGAGGATTGAGCGCGAGATCCTTTCACGTTCGCGGGATCTGATCCGGCACAGGATGAATTCGCGGTTTCGCAGCCCGATTCCGAGGGAGACGGGACGCTTCTCGACCGTCAAACAGGCGCTGACCGAGCCGTCGGAGGTCCGGCTCCGTTGACAACCTCGATGCGGGAAGGATGAAGGGAGTGGATGCGGGGGTCTCCTGAATCGGTTCAAGCCACGAGGTCGATCTGCCGACAGGCAGAAGGCCCGATTGCGTCGGGCAACCAGCCGCTAGAGGGTCTCCTCGACGATCGACAGGTAGAAGCTTGTGACGCGGGCGCGCTCCTCCAGCCCTTCCAGATTGAGAACGCGGAATGAGTTTTTGGAGGTGCTGATCAGACCCAATTCCCGGAAGCGTTTCAAGGTACGCATCAACGTTTCCACCGACAACCCCAGAAGCTCGGCCATCGTCTGCCTGGAAAGCGGCAGATTGACCTCCACACCTTCTTTCTCGGGGATTGCGCTGCCGTACTTGTGCGCCAACGCGATCAGGAATAGGGCGAGGTTTCGATCGGTCGCTTCGATGGCTTCACGCGTCAGCTTGAATTCGAGCATGATGACTTCCCGCGCCAGCCACCGTGAGAGGTCCATCAGGATTTGGGGATGGCGTTTGACGAACGCGAGAAAGTTCGAGTGTTCGAAGAAGAGCAAGGTGGAAGCGACGATCGCCTTGCAGAATTGAACGTTGACCGGTTCCCGCTCGAGGAGGACCGCTTCAAGGCCGAAAATCTCTCCCGGAGCCAGGAAACGGAGACAGCGCTTCTCCCATCCTCGACTGGAATACTTGCCGATGCTCACCAGCCCGGAATCCACAATGTAGACTCCGGATGCGTACGATCCTTCCTGGGCGATCAGCTCGCCTTCTTCGAACCGCACAGGAAGGGAAAACTCGGCCAATTCAACGACACGATCCTTGTCGAGCGAAGAGAAGGTTCGGGCAAGGAAGTTGATCTTGGATTCGGGATCACTCTTGTTCCCTACTCCGATTGGGCTACTGGCCGTCAAGTTGTCTGGCTCCCATCCTTGGGGGTAGGGAGGAAATCCTCCCCACCCCGAGAAGCAATCGTCTGATTCCGGATCTAAACCCAGCCACGAAGGCGCATCGCCTCGGCGACACGCCGCACCGACACCATGTAGGCGCCGATTCGGTTGTCGATGTGGTGCATTTGCGCCATGTCGTGCGTTTCGTGGAACGCCTTGACCATCTTGTCCTTGAGCCGGGCATACACTTCGTCGATCGGCCAGTAGTATCCGCCGATGTTCTGGACCCATTCAAAGTACGAAACGGTCACGCCGCCGGCATTGCACAGGAAGTCCGGAATCAGGTACTTGCCGTTGGCGTAGAGAATTTGGTCCGCTTCCGGCGTCGTCGGGCCGTTGGCCGCTTCGGCGATGATCTTCGCCTTGACCTGACCCGCGTTCGCTTGGGTGATCACGTTCTCGATCGCCGCCGGAATCAAGATATCCACATCCAATTCGAGGATCTCCTGATTGGTCAGCGGGCGGTCGGCGGCAAGGCCGGCCACGGATCCCTGCTGCTTCTTGTGTTGGAACGCCACTTCCGGATCGATGCCGCTTCGGGCGTAAACCCCGCCGCGCGAATCGGTGATTGCGACGACCTTGCTACCGGCCAGTTCCTGCATCAGTTTGGCGGCGTAGTATCCGGCGTTTCCGTATCCCTGGATGGCGACGGTTGCCGAGGAAAGATCGATCCCGAGAATCTTCGCCGCTTCGAGGATGCAGTACACGGCGCCCCGCGCCGTGGCATCGCCTCGCCCGAGAGATCCGCCGAGCGGAAGAGGCTTGCCGGTGATCACGCCCGGCGCATTGTGTCCGACAATCGTCGAGTACTCGTCCATCATCCACGCCATAATCTGCGGTGTGGTGTAGACGTCCGGCGCAGGGATGTCGATCTCCGGTCCGATGAACCGGCCAATGGCGCGGATGTAGCCGCGCGCCACGCGCTCGGTTTCTCCGATGGAGAGTTCCTTGGGGTTGCAGATGACACCGCCCTTGCCCCCTCCGTAGGGAATATCGACGACGGCCGTCTTCCAGGTCATCCAGGCGGCAAGCGCCTTGACGGTATCGATCGTCTCTTCAGGATGGAACCGCAGACCTCCCTTGGTCGGACCGCGCGCATCGTTGTACTGAACGCGGAATCCAGTGAACGTCCGGACGCTTCCGTCGTCCATGCGAACCGGAAAGCGGACCTCAAGTGTTCTCATGGGTTCGCGCAAGAATGCATGAACCTGGGGATCCAGATTGAGTTTCTCGGCCGCCATATCGAGCTGCCGCTGAGAAATCTCAAACGGATTTAACGTTGGAGACATTGCCATTGCCCAAACCTCCTAGAGTCTGTTGCTTCGCGTTGGCCCTTTCTCTCGAAATAGGCCCCCACATGGCGGCGAGATTATACAGACCCTCTAGAACAATGCAATGCATCTTCAGAACGCTACAACCGCTCGATGACCCCCATCAGCAAGCGGCGCATTTCCTCGCCTTTTCGTTCGGTCGTTTCGATGACTTCCTGGTGCGAAAGCGTGGCATCGGGATTGACGCCGGCGGCAAGGTTGGTGGCAAGAGAGACCCCGAGAACCCGCATCCCGGCGTGGGCGGCAACGATGACTTCAGGAACGGTCGACATTCCGACCAGATCGGCCCCCATCGCTTGGAAGGCGCGGATTTCCGCCGGTGTCTCGTACGACGGGCCGAGGGTGGCAACGTAGACCCCCTCCTTGAGCTGAATTCCTTCCCTCTCGGCCACCCGCCGAGCAAGCTGCCTCAGCTCAGGCGTGTACGCTCGAGACATGTCGGGGAAACGCGGTCCGAGGCGGTCGAAGTTCGATCCGCGAAGAGGGTTGGCCCCAAGCATGTTGATGTGATCGCGCAACAAAACAAGGTCCCCGGCATCGAACGCCGGGTTGATCGCTCCCGAAGCATTGGTGGCGATCATCGTCGGCACTCCGATCAGAGCGAACAACCTTGTGGCGAAGGTCACGGCCTCCATGCCGTACCCCTCGTAGAAGTGCGTCCTTCCACGCTGAACAAGCGTCAGCTTGCCCGACAAGCGACCGATCCATAAATCTCCAACATGCCCCTCTACAGTAGGAAGGGGGAATCCCGGAATCTCCCGCCAGGGAATCGTCGTTCCGGCATCCCGGGATGGATCCTGGTCCTGGTCCTGGTCCTGGTCCCGGTTCTGATCCTGATCCTGATCCTGCATCCGATCCTCGCCACCCGCCGCCACCCGCCCAAGACGGAATGAACTGGAAAGCCCCGAGCCGAGAGTGATCGCGACTTCCGGAACGCCATCGATTCGATCGCCGAGAACCTCCGCCGCCTGCTCCAATCGCGCCCATCTTGTCGCTTCCTTGTTCATCGCCACTCCTTCTCCGCCGCCCGTTCGGTCACGCCAGCCCAAGCAGCTGCATTGCATCGCTGATGTTTGCCGCCGTTCTCACATTGAGGGAGGATCGCTTCGGAGGCGTGGGGCGCTCCGGAACAACGGCCGCGTCGTAGCCAAGTTTCTCCACTTCGACAAGCCGTTCCTTGAGTCGGCGGACGCCGCGCAATTCTCCGGACAGTCCGACCTCTCCGATCACCGCCGTGCGCGGATCGATCGGTCGGTTTCGCAGACTGGACATGATCGCGGCCACGATCGCCAGGTCGACACCGCGTTCTCTCGCTTCAAGGCCGCCGGCCACACTAAGGTAGACGTCCGCGCCGCCCAGCTGCACGCCAAGGTGACGTTCGGCGACGGCAAGCAGCAGCAGCACTCGGTTCACGTCAAGCCCCGTGCATCGACGTTGCGGAACCCCGTAGCCTCCGGTGGGGGCAACGAGCGCTTGCACTTCGACGAGAACCGCCCGCGATCCCTCGAGCACAGGAACAACGGCGACTCCCGTGCGATTTTCAGCGCTGTGCTGTTCGAGAAAGAAGCGGGACGGGTCCGCGATTTCCTTGAGACCGGCCGCCGTCATTTGGTACAACGCAACATCGTTCGTCGCTCCAAATCGGTTCTTGACGGATCGTAGCGCGCGAACATCCTCCCCACGCGTCCCCTCGAGGTACAGGGCCACATCCACCAAGTGCTCGACCACCTTCGGGCCGGCAAAGCCTCCGTCCTTGGTGACGTGGCCGACAAGAAACGTGCTCAGGTTGCCGCGCTTGGTCAGCCGAGCAAGTTCGGCGCTGACCTCTCGAAGCTGGCGGACATTGCCCGCTTCCCCGGGTACGGAGTCGGAACGCATCGTCTGGATGGAGTCCACGATCAGCAGGCGAGGCGCGACGTTCTCCACCGCCTCGGCCACACGACCAAGGTTCTGTTCGCACAACACATACACCCTGTCGCTATCCACGCCGAGCCGGGATGCGCGCAGCTTGATCTGCGCCGCCGATTCCTCGCCGGACACATACAACACATCCGACTGAGCGGACACGGCTCGCGCAACCTGCAGCAGCAAGGTGGACTTGCCGAT
>RXOA01000071.1 GCA_003979035.1 Candidatus Bipolaricaulota bacterium | reverse complement strand
CTGCTCCAAGATGTAGCCGAGGGCCCCGTAGCCTAGATTGGAGTACTGATAGCGCTTCCCTGGCGCGGCGGTCAGATTCCCGTAGCAGCGCAGTGTTTCCGCGAACGGCCCAGGCGCGGATGGTTCATCGATGGAGTACGCCTGGCTGTGCAGCGGCAACCCGGAGGTGTGGCTGGCAAGCATTGCCACGGTCACATCCTGCGTGTCTCCAGATCGAGCCGTGAGGCGTGCATCGCCGAGATGCGTTGGGGCCGGATCGCCGAGAGAAACGGATCCCTGCTCGACAAACTGCATCAGGGCAGTGGCGGTGAACGGCTTGGTGATCGAGGCCAACGCATACGATGTGTTGACGGTGGCGGGAGTCCCGCGTTCGAGGTCGGCCATGCCGAAAGCTTCCAGCCAGATGATCTCGCCGCGGAACAGCACGGCGATCGCCAGCGACGGAACCCCGCCCGTCTCTACCAACGATTCCGCTTGGCTGCGGATCGCTTCCAGCGCATCGGGGCAATGGACCTCGTTGGATGCCGATTCCTGATCGAACGCGAGCAACGCTGCCGCAACAACAATCGGCAGAAGGATCCATCTGTATCCCACAGCATTCTCCTTGTCGGTCGAGCGACCCTGCAGTTCCGGGATGAGCCTGTTGTAGCTAGTGAGGTGGATTGTTGCTGACTGTGTGTGCGTTGATGTGGCGGAAAGAGTACCAGGAATGCAAGGTGCCTTCAACACATGCCAATCCACGAAGCGTGACTCCCGTTGGGTTGATGTCGCTTTAGCGGCTCGCGGATCCTTCCCATGGCAAACCGTTCCGGGATCTGGCATGCTTCGAATCAAGACAGGGAGGGAGAGACATGACCGTCGAATCGACGTCGCATCGGGATGCTGAACCAAGGAACCAGGCATTGTGGGACGAGCTTGCGCCGATCCATCTGAACGCCTACAGCGAGGTCGCGCTTCTTCGCGAGGGCGTGGAAGTGCTCGACGAGATCGGAGATGACGGCGAAATTCGCCGCTGAGGCGCCACGTTCGCGGGCATCTTCCGGCGCACGAGGTCTTCATGAAGCGCTCGGTTCAGGGTCGGATTCGAAGTGTCGGCATGGCCCGCTTAATCGATGATCGATCGTTCACGAAGGGTCCTCAAGGGCGGCCCTGAGCTCATCGAGGAGTTCGGTGATAAGCTCCTTGACGGTGACGATTCTGTCGATTCGATGGGCGTTCTGGCCGCAGAAGACAAGCCCATGGTCGATGTCGCCGCGATAGGCGTTGAGCAGGGCCTGGGCGATGCAGAACTTGGCCTCGGCGACCTTGCAGACGGTCAGGCAATGGTAGAGGCAGTTGATGTGGAGTTTGTCGATGGTCTCCAGGCCGGCCAGGAATCTGTTGCGAATGGCTCGCCCGGGCAAGCCGACGGGGCTCTTGATGATGACGATGTCCTCTTCGTTGGCGTCGAGGTACGTTTGCTTGAACTCTTTAGCGGCGTTGCACTCTTCGGTGCAGACGAAGCGCGTTGCCATCTGAACTCCGGATGCACCCAGAGACAGCATGCGGGCGATGTCCGCGCCGTCGAAGATTCCGCCGGCAGCGATGATCGGGATCTTCTCCCCGAAGCGGTCCTCGTACGGTTTGACCGCTTCCACCAGCTCGGGCACGAGTGTTTCAAGGGCGTAGTCCTCTACGTGCTCAAGCTGCTCGACGGAGAAGCCGAGATGCCCGCCGGCGAGAGGGCCTTCGAGGATGATCGCATTGGCTGTTCTGTCGAAGCGCTTGGCCCATCCGCGGAGGATCAACTCCGCGCCTCGGGCGGAGCTGACGATCGGCACCAGGTTCACCGACCGATCCTCGACAATCTTCGGCAGCCGCATCGGTAGTCCTGCTCCGAACACGATCATCCGGATGCCTTCTTGAACAGCGGTCCGGAGAAGGTCTTCTACATTGCTGAGTACGCCCATGAAATTGACGGCAAGAATCCCCTGGGTCATGGCGCGGGCCTTGCGAATCTCTTGTTGTAGGGCCTCCCGCGAGATCCGCTCATAGTCCTGCCGGGCCGTTTCAAAATCCCCCAGACCGATGCTGGAGATCGTACCGATTCCGCTTTCCT
>RXOA01000070.1 GCA_003979035.1 Candidatus Bipolaricaulota bacterium | reverse complement strand
CAAGCGAAGCTCGTCCGAGCGCGGAGAATGCGCCCATGAACACGGCCGCCCCCACAATCGGCCCCGTTGAGTCGAAGAATGGAATGACCAACAGCCCAAGCGGCGCAAGCACACTGGCAACGACGATCTGCCGGACACGCGGGAAACGATCGGCGAGAAATCCCGCCGGCACCTGAGCGAACGCTTCGGCGAACATGTACGCGGACAGGACGACTCCGACATCCGCTTCGCTTGCCCCGAGCGTCGCCGCGGCGAACAACGGATAGAACGTTGTGAACGAAGACCGCCAGAACCCTCGTGTCCCGACGTAGGCAAAGATCGCCTTCACGGCATCGTTCCGTAGCACGACTCCAAAGGCCGTTCGCATCTCCGAAAAGGCGCCGCGCCGAATCCGCTCGCGCGCGGTCTGGATCGCCTTACTCAGCGTGCGATCGGCGGGAACCGTGGCAATGACCAGAATCAACGCAACCAATGTCAACCCGCCCATCACGTAGAACGCAGCGGCATATGACCACGCTGCCCCGATTCCGCCGCCGAGCAGCGGGCCGATTGCGAGGCCGACAAACTGCGCTGCGTAGAACAGGTTCGCATAGCGGCCTTCCTTTCCCTTGGGCGTCAAGTCCCCCACGTACGCTTGCGCAATCGGCGTCACGAGCACCGCCGCGACCCCCTGCAGGAACCGATAGACGCCCAGTTCCCAGAGGCTTCCTGCTCCGGCGTAGAGCACAGAGACCAACGCATACCCTGCCAACCCGATCACGATCAACGGCTTCCTCCCGATCTGATCGGAAAGGCGACCGACAAACGGCCCGAGAATCGCACGTGAGACGGAGAACGCCGCGAAGACCAACCCGATCTCTAGGCCGGTTGCCGAGAATGTTTCGGCGTACAGAGGAAGAATCGGCGCAATGATCCCCAGGCCGAGGCGCGCCGTCGCCGTAGCGACAAACAGCGCTGCGAAGGTCCGAATCAGTTTGCGACGTTCCATGGGTAAGATCTCCAGGCTACCGCGTCCGACCACGAGATTCCAGATTCGGGCGGCGAATCCTTCCTGTGGCGGATAGATCCTGGACTGGCTCCGCGTGTTCTGCGCGAGGGCTCCCGGACCAAGTAGACTTCTCGATCGGAGCGAAACGTGCTCCTTGAAACGAGGGAGGGAGATCTCCATGACGACGCAGTTGTTCCAAGTGGATGCGTTCGCCGAGCGTCCGTTCGCCGGGAACCCAGCTGCGGTATGCATTTTGAGTGAGGGAGCGAGCGGGGCTTCGGCGGGCTGGATGCAGCGGGTCGCCGCTGAGATGAACCTCTCTGAGACCGCGTTCGTTTCGCAACGCGAAAACGGGTTCTCGCTGCGCTGGTTCACCCCAAAGGCGGAAGTTGCCCTGTGCGGCCACGCCACGCTGGCAACCTCCCATATCCTTTGGGAGACAGGCATTCTTCGACCCGATCAGGTCGCCGTATACGAAACGTTGAGCGGCACGCTCACGGCACGGAGTCTTCGCCGCAACAACGACACATGGATCGAACTCGACTTTCCCGCCACTCCGCCACAGGCAACCGATGCTCCCGAGGGACTCCTCTCGGCTCTTGGTGTGAACGCAACGTACGTGGGCAAGTCACGATTCGACTATCTGGTGGCCGTAGATTCCCAGGACACCGTCCGCATGCTGACTCCCGACTTCGGCGCACTTCTCGCTCTTGGGGTGCGGGGAGTCATGGTAACCGCGCCTGCCACAGGGCGATTCGATTTCGTGTCGCGTTTCTTCGCCCCCGCAGTGGGAATCAACGAGGATCCAGTGACCGGCTCCGCTCACTGCACGCTGACACCGTACTGGGCAGAGCGTCTCGGAAAGCTCTCCATGCGGGCATTTCAGGCCTCGCAGCGTGGAGGGATCCTGGAGGTCGAGCTGATCGAGGATCGCGTTCGGATCCGCGGAAGAGCTGTTACTGTGCTACGCGGCGAGCTTCTTGCCGAAGATCCACACAAGCCGTAGGACAGAACGCCTCCCGTGAAGTGGAGGAAACCGCCTCCTCCGGCCCTTACATCGATGGTCGTCATCTGTGTTTGCGTTGAACCACAGTGATCGATCTTCTTCTCTTGCGCCCATGTGATGTGGTATCGTTTTCGCGGAGGACAGACACGGCAGATCGGCGCCCATGTTTCACGTCCGGGTAGATGTGACGGATTCCTTCCTTTGCGGCCACCTTCATGACAGCTTGTCGTCCTCGAAGGAGGTGGTGTGCGGAACTCAATCCAACCTCAACGTCAGCGCAACCGCGGATCTCAAAGGGAATGAAACCAAGGAGGCTGATCATGATCCGCAAGTTTCTTGGAGGGCTGTTTGTGCTTCTCCTGGCCGGGATGCTGACGCTCCCCGCGCTGGGAGCAGCGGACGAGGAAATCCAAGCGGCGATTGATGCGGGCGTGCAGTGGCTGGTCGCAGAGCAGGACATCAACGGGGAGTGGCCGTACTACGGAGAACTGGGGCCGACTGGATTCGGGGTTCTCAAGCTGGAGGACTACGCGTTCGAGAGCGGTACCGACCCGTTCGATCCCGCCTACGAGTACTACGACGAAGTGCGGCTGGGGTTCGGCTACATCTTCGACCAAGCACAGACCGACTCGGATGGTGTCTTCTTCCGGCGCAGTGGAGGCGGGCACGAGACGTACAGCACCGGGATCGTGATGATGACGATTGCGGCAAGTCAGGATCCCGATCATGTCGTGGATTCGGGTCCGCTGGCTGGATGGACGTACTTGGATGTCGTTCAGGGCTGCGTGGACTGGTTCGCCGCAAACCAGAATGGAGACGGAGGATGGAAGTACAACCCGCCTCCCGGGGAAGAAGCAAGCGACCAGTCGAACACAGGATACGCAGTCCTCGGGCTACGCTATGCGCAGGAATTCGGGTGCTCGATTCCCGCTTCGATTCTCGCTGGGCTAGAGAACTGGGTCACCAACATTCAGGATCCGGTGGACGGCGATACCAACGACGGCGGCTCATGGTACATGATCGACTGGTCCTGGGTGAACCTGCTCAAGACGGGAAACCTCCTGTTCGAGATGGCGCTGCTTGGCGACACGGTCACCGCGCCGCGCGTTCACGACGCCCTCGACTACATTGCGCGGCACTGGGACGATGCCAACTGGGATCCCGGCTGGCAAGGAACAGGGGTTCCCCCGATGGATCATCCAGACTATCAGACGATGTACTGCCTGATGAAGGGCTTTGCCGCCCTGGGGATACCGATGATCAACGTCGGAGGCATCGAGCGCGATTGGTTTGACGAGTTCACGGATGCGATCATCGCGTCGCAGAATGCGGACGGGTCGTGGCCACCGGATGGCTGGGGCAATTCGTTGCTCACAACCCAGTGGGCGCTCCTGGTCCTTGAGTACGTCGTCCCGCCGTATGAGATCTTGATCGACATCAAGCCGGGTAGCTTCCCGAACTCGATCAACCCCGGGCAAAACGGGACGATTCCTGTGGCGCTTCTGTCGACGCCGGAGTTCGACGCAACAACGGTCGAGCCGGATAGCTTGACGTTCGGCCGGACGGGCGGTGAGGATTCCTTGGCCTACCGCGGCAAGAAGAACCCTCGTCCCCAAGTCGGCTACGAAGACGTCAACGGCGACGGATTGCTTGACCTGGTCGCACACTTCGTCGCAGAGACTTGCGGGTTCCTCGCCGGCGATGAACTCGGCCACCTCAGGGGAGAAACCTTCGACGGCCTTAGCATCTTCGGAAGCGATTCGGTCCGAACTGTGCCGCCGAACGAGACGACCGCGATCGACGCGCTGCCGATGGAGATCGCCGCGGGATTAAGCGTTTCGGTCGTCCCGAGTCCGATCCGGGATGTCCACACGGCCTACTTCGAAGTGGTCGGCCCGATGGCCGCCCAGATCGGACAGTCCCGGGTGAAGGTGTTCGATCTGTCCGGCGCCCTCATCTGGGAGCAAATCTCCGCAGGTTCCGAAATCGCATGGCACACGGAGGATCTGTACGGACGATTCCTGGCAAACGGTGTCTACATCTATCAGGTTCTTGTGGAAGTGGAAGGTCGCTGGATCTCTGTCGCTGTCGACAAGATTGCGATCCTCCGCTAGGAACACGGCGATCGGAGGCGGATCTTCTCGAGATCCGCCTCCTTCTTGTAGGATCAACCATGTGCGAGACATCTAGGAGGTCCATCATGCGAAAGCGTTCGATCCTATCCATGGCGGCGCCCGTGTTCGCCCTGGCTTGTCTTGTCTTCGTCATTGCGGCCGAAGCGCAGATCGAACCTGGCTGGAGTGCGGCTGCGCAGTTCCGTGACGGCATCGGAGCGAGGGCACTCGCGCTCGGAGGCGCAACAACAGCGATCGTCAATGACGCGACGTCCGTATTCTGGAACCCAGGGCTGCTGTGCACAGTTGCGCTCGAGCTCTCTGCCACGCTCAGCCAACCCCTCGGTCCGAACCTCGGCT
>RXOA01000069.1 GCA_003979035.1 Candidatus Bipolaricaulota bacterium | reverse complement strand
GATGCCGCCGGACCGCCCGCCCTCCAGGCCGTGCTCACCACCACGGCCTTGTACCCAAGCTCGCGCAGACGCTGCTGGTAAGTGGCGTAGGTCTTTCGCTGCATCTCGGCCAGGAACCGGATGAAATCGCCCATACGTTTTTTCTCGGCGTTCTTGTTCGAGAACGAGCTGTCCGCTTCCATCTCCCACGCGGCGTACATCGCCATGTTGGTCTCGTTGACGGAGTCGGGTCGGCTCTGCACCGATCCGTCATCGTTGTATCGCGTCGTGGTTCGGCGGCCGGCGCCCCACGCTGCGGCCAAAGCCCGGTCGTCGCCGTACGTGTCCTTGACCCACTGCTGCCACATCTTCTTGAGACGGACACCGTGGTGCGGATAGGTTTGGCCCTTGACGAAGGAATCGCCCAGCGGATTGTGGAAGAAGATGCTGTCTTCGTTCCGCGCCTCGACGATTGCCAAGGCCGGGTCGTCCTTGTAGGCCAAGCCCGTGTACGGATTGACGTGGTTCAGCAAGGCTCTTGCATATTGCCATTGCGAGTCCTGGTACTCTTCGACAAAGGTGGCCATGCCATACGTGTCCTTGCCGGCGCCGCTGTCGGGCAGTTCGTTGTAGAGGGCCGGATCGATCCCCTGATCGGGCAGCACCACGTGATGATAGAAGATTGACCACGTCATGCAGATGCCCTGGTCCTTGAGAATGCTGAACCATCGATCGAATCGGTCGAGCTTTTCCGCGTCGAAGCACTGTTGCGGCCCGCACTTCTGGAGCGAGCCAAGAACCCCTTCGACCGGATGTTGGCGAACCATGTTGATTCCGTGCTTGGCATAGAACTTCGCCTGCCTCTGCTGGGCCTCCACCGTTCCAGTCATGGAGGCGTCGATTCCCCAGAACTTCACAGGCGTGCCGTCCTCGAACACGAAGTTCTTCCCAACGGATTTGAGGAAGCCATGCTCCCCGGCGGGCTTGTCGATCAGGTCGCTCATGTCGATGATCGAATCGGGCGAGTACGAATCGGGTCCGATCATCAGGCCGAACCAATCGGCGGGGCCGGGATCGGGCGCGTTCGCATCCGGCGCCAGGACGCCCGTGGGCGCCCACGGGAAATTCGTCAGTGCCATCACGTCGATGCCGCCGTGATTGTCCTGCTCGCCGTCGCGAAGGGACAGGCGGATTTGCAGCTCGTAGAGACCCTGAGGCAACTCGAACGCGGCACCGTAGCACCACGCGATGAAGCGGATGTCGATGCCCGGATCGACCAGATCGATCATGTTGTCCCGGGCATCCGATGTGTCGAGCGTCTGCCAGGCGGACCACGATCCGCGAGTGGACCGGTGTCGATAGCTGTAGTTCCCGCCGCCGTTGCTGTTGCCGAAGGGGTTCAGACGGACCCACCAGGTGTAGGCGCCTCCCTCCGTGATGTTGAGACGATAGGTCGCGATCGCCTCGCTGTCGCCGAAGTGGACATGCCAGTCGCCGTCGGGTCCGCCGGGCTGGCCGGGAGAGAGCAGGTCTTTGCCGATGTTCGTGCTCCGGTACCAGCCATGCCCGTTGAAAGAGGAGCTTGCGGCGTCCTCCCCCTCGATCCAGATCGCCTCTTTCGCAACGGCTGGTGACGGTCCGATCGACGGGAGGATTCCCGCAACCAGCAGTGAGAAAGCCAACTCGATGTGTGCCATTTTCGACAACATGATCGCTCCTACCCTCCCACGGAAATCGGAATTCCTCATATGGCGCGTACACGCGCCTCGGCTCGACTGGAGCGCAGTATATCAGAACGGCAGTGGAATTGCGACGGTTCCGGCTACGGAGGCCGAGCGGATTGGCGATTTCGGATTGCGGATTGGGTTGCGTCGGCGAATCCGCAATCCCCAATCCCCAATCGGCCGGGTGGCAGCCTCAAGCGAAACTTGGGGATGGAATCCTCTCGAAGCCATCCCTCCCGATGGACATCGGGACCAAGGCGTTTGAGGCTGTCACCCGCTTGGTTTGCGCGATCAGGCACGCATCTTCCGGTAGTTCTTCAGGCACAACTCAATCGCTTCGAGCGGCGGGTAGACGTCTTTTTCTTCCTCGATGATGTACCACTCCGTCTTGCCGATCGTCTCGCACAGGGCGAAGACCTCGTCCCATTTGACATCCCCTTCGCCCAGGATGGCGTTCTTGTTGGTCGCAGAGTGCTCCTTCAGGTGGACCGTGAGGGACCGACCGGGATACTTCTTCAGATAGGTGATCGGATCGCCGCCGCCGTCCATGCAGTTGCCCGTGTCGATCTGCATGACGACGCTCTTGCCCGTGTTGCCGAACAGGATGTCCCAGGGCACCTCGCCACTGTCGAGGGCGTGGAAGTCATGGGCGTGACAATGATAGCCGACGACCATTCCCTCTTTCTCCACTCTCGCGGCGACCTCGTTGAATCGCTTGGCGTGGT
>RXOA01000068.1 GCA_003979035.1 Candidatus Bipolaricaulota bacterium | reverse complement strand
GACACCAGCTTTCGTCCTGCTGGTGTCGTCTCCTCGCACGACGACACCAGCTTTCGTCCTGCTGGTGTCGTCTCCTCGCACGACGACGTCAACCGTCTGTTTCGCCAACGTCGTCTCCCCGCACGACGACGTCAACCGTCTGTTTCGCCAACGTCGTCTCCCCGCACGACGACACCGACTCTCGTCCTGCTGGTGTCGTCTCCCCTCACGACGACGTCAACCGTTCGTTTCGTCAACGCCGCCTCCTATCCCGGGACAATGACAAGCCTTCGTACGCGTTCCGCTACGCCTACAGCTTCTCCAACGCCTGCAAATCGACGTTCTCACGGACAAGGCGCGTCAGGATCTCCACCTTGGATTCGTCCTCCGCGGCAAGCAAGGGAACAAGGCGATCCACGTGCATCGCCGTCGCGTACGTATCCCCGGGGACAAGAAGCACGGGGATTCCCTGGCTGTTTGCTTTGGAGACTACGTTCGACGGCGGAACGATGTTGTTGGTCAACACCAGACAGGATGTGCCACCCGCCTCCAATGCGGCGAGGATCATGTCGCTCCGATCGCCGCTCGTGATGACGAGTTTGTCCGGCTCGCGGAACCGTTCTTCATTCATGACCGCCGTCACCGACATCGCACCGACGACCACGTTCCGCACAGGATGACCAAGACCGCTCTCGCCGGCGATCACCCGTGCGAACAACTTCTCGGCGAGGAAGTGCCCCGTCATCGTGGTGAGTTCCCTCTCGTACGGAACGACGCCGAGGATGTTGATCCCCAACTCGGCCACTTCCGGAAGGTAATCGGTGCGGAATTCGTCAGGCTGGAGCACCTTGTTGACGATGACGCCGGCGACGTTCGCTTCGTCGGAACCGACAAACCGTTTGATGAACGCCAGGTCGTCCGCAATCTCGTTCTCGGTTCCACCGGCGACAAGCACCGCCGGCAGCCCGGTCGCCTTGGACAGCGTCAGCGGGTCGAGATAGACCGACGCACCGTAGGCGAGATCCTCTCCGCACTCGATCAGCACACCGTCACGCCCCTCGCCCATCTCGGCGATCAGCCGCTTGATCTCGGCCGTGATCGTCTTGCGATCATACATGTAGCGGAGTTTCGAGTGATCGAATCCGATGCTGATTCGCTCGGGCTCGAGCGGCATTCCGGAAAGCGACACCATCAAAGCAGCATCGTAATCCCACAAACGCTTCTTGCGATAAAGGAACCGATCGCCAAGCGGCTTCACATACCCGAATCGTCTCTCGGTTGCCCTGGAAAAACCGACCAGCAGGCTAGTTTTCCCGGCGTTGCGACGCGTGGACGCGATGATAAACGAGCTCACGATGGGTTCACCCCCTTATCCTCACCGAGGAGGATGCGTACGTCGAGCGCCTTCGCGCCGTTGCCGTGATCGTACACAACCAGCGGATTGACCTCGATGTCGCTGATCTCCCGGCAAACATTGACAAGATGACCCAACGTTGTGGCCACTTGCACGACACTCTCGATGTCCTTTCGCTTCTCTCCTCGAACGCCGAGCAGAAGAGGATAGGAACGAATTTCGGAGATCATGTTCAGAGCCTCCTTGTTGGAGACGGGGGCGGCGCGGAACGCAACATCCTTCATCACTTCCACGTAGATTCCTCCCAGCCCGAACATGACGGTGGGTCCGAACGATGCATCTTGGCGGGCCCCGAGGATCGTCTCCACGCCGGCCTTGACCATCTCCGCGACTTCAACGCCCTCGATCGCGGCGTCCGCCTTGTACGCCCGGCAGCTGCGCATGATCGCCTGGAACGCATCGATCACTTCTTCACGGTTCTCCAGGTCGAGCGCCACACCGCCGGCGTCACTCTTGTGGATGATGTCTTTGGAGACAACCTTCATCACCACCGGATACCCGATGTCTTCGGCGGCCGAGACGGCTTCCTCCAAATTCCTCGCCACCGTGGATCGCGGCATCGAAATGCCCAGCAGCTCGGCTACGTTGCTCGCCTCGTCGGCGAGGAGGAAACTTCGCCCGTCGGCGCGCGCGCTTTGGAGCACGGCGCGGATCGCCTCTACGTCAAACGTCGGTTCATCGAGCACGTCCTCTTCCCGCCCCAGATTGCGCCAAGATTGATACAGCGCCCCAAGGCTGGAGACCGCTTCGTAGACGTCGGCAAACACGGGAATTCCTTCTTTGCGCAGCGTCTGCGTGGTGGCTTCGATCTTTTCGCCGCCGAACAGCGAGAACACGATCGGCTTCTTGCCGCGAAACCGCGCATATTGCCGGCGCAACAGACTCGCGAACTGCTCCGTATCGAACAGAGCCGTCTCGCAGTACAGCGCCAGACACGCGTGCATTTCCGGGCTTGTTCTCACCGCGTCGAGCGCCTGCGCATAGTCGTCGACCGCCGCCTGTTCCGTGAGGTCGACCGGATTCTTCGACGACCCGAAATCGGGCATGACGCCCTTGAACGTTTCACGCAGTTTGGGCTGATCATCGTAGAGGTTGACGTTGTACAGCTCGCACGCATCGGTGGCCAGAACGCCGATCCCGCCGCCATTGGTGATGATGACCGCGTTCGGCCCGGGAGGAAGCGGCGCATCGGCAAGGAACCTCGCCCAATTGAACGCCTCCTGGACACTCGTCGCGCGGAGCACCCCGCATTGGCGCATGACGCTGTCGAAGATATCGTCGGCTCCGGCGAGCGACCCTGTATGGGACGCGGCGGCCATCGCGCCGCGCTTGGAGCGTCCCGACTTGATCACGACCACGTGTTTGCGCTTGGTGATCTGTTTCAACATCGCCGCCAATCTGTCGCCGTTCTTCACGCCCTCGATGTACAGCAAGATGACCTTCGTCGCATCATCTTCAGCGAGGTAGCCGAGCACGTCGGCCTCGTCAAGATCGGACTTGTTCCCGATCGAGACCAGCGCCGACAACCCCAGCGACTCCGCCGCCGTCTTGCCGATCATTGCGATTCCCAGCGCGCCGCTCTGAGTCACGATGGCCACATGCCCTGGCAGGATCCCGCCCGGCCCGAAGGTGGCATCCATCGCCGCCGCCGCCGAGTAGATCCCGAAGATGTTCGGCCCGAGAACCCTCATCCCATGCTGACGAGAAAACTCGACAAGCCGCTTCTCTTCTTCGGCGTCGCCCACCTCGGAGAACCCTGACGTGATGACGACCAGGTTCTTCACGCCGGCTTGTGCGCATTCTTCGGCCGCGCCGTAGACAAACTGAGCGGGGATCGTGATCACGGCCATGTCGACCGGTCCCGCCGCGTCAACCACGCTTTTCAGCACAGGCCGTCCGAGGATCTCGCCGCCCTTCGGATTGATCGGGTAGATCTCTCCTTGGTAGCCGCTCGCGATCATGTTCTCGACAATCTTGTAGCCGATCTTCGCCGGATTGGAAGACGCGCCGATCACGGCCACGCCTCTTGGCTCAAACAGACTGCGAATGTCCGTCTGTTCGTTCATAACACCACCTATGACCTTCGTCGATTCCAACATTGTGCCCTACCCTTCCGTTTGGCGCGCTGGACCGGGGACGGAAGTTCTTCACCCGCCTTCCGGTTCAGAACCAGAGGCGGAGTTCATAGACGCCCGCCTCCCTGCGCTTCTCGATCGTGAATCCTCCTGCTTCGAATAAGTGCATCATGGCTCGGTTCTCCACCAACACCTCGGCGGAGAATCCGAGCAAGCCTTGACGTTTTGCGTTGACCGTGAGGTAGTTGAGGATCTCGGTTCCGATGCCACGGTTCTGGTAGTCGTCGCGGACGACGAGTCCGACCTCCGCGGTGTGAGATTCGGGATCGATGCCGTACTGGCCTACGCCGATCACGGTTTCCTGTTGCCCATCCTGTTCAAACACCAAGATGACCATCTCGCGGGTGTAGTCGATGACCACGAACTCCTGCAGCCGCTCGTGGGGCATATCCTTGCGCACCGAGATGAACCGGCGGTAAATGGATTGATCCGAAAGCGAGTAGAAGAACTCCTTCAACAGCGGTTCATCGGAGATTCTTACCGGCCGCAGGAAGAGCTCCATATCCGACTTGGATGTGCGGTACGTCTCCAGCTCTTCCGGATACATCCCCCGCTCGCCGGGGATGTACGCTTGATCCTTGTAGATCAGGTTCAGTTCCTTGGCGCTGCGAAGCAATTCTGCACGGAACCTCGGGTGTGCAATCCGGATCAGTTCCATCGCCCGCTCCCGCGTGTTCTTCCCGTGCAGGTAGGCGATGCCGTATTCCGTTACCACGTAGTGAACATCCCCACGGGTCAGCGTGACCCCGGCCCCTTCGCTGAGCAGCGGCGAGATTCTCGAGACCTCCTCGTCGCGAGCGGTCGAAGGCAACACAAGGATCGTCTTCCCGCCGGGAGCGAGCAGCGCGCCGCGCATGAAGTCCGCCTGCCCGCCGATTCCGCTGTAGAACTGCTTCCCCAGCGATTCCGCCGACGCTTGCCCGGTGAGATCAATCTCCAGCGCCGCGTTGATCGCCGTCATCTTCGGATGGGTCGCGATCACCGTCGGGTGGTTGGTGTAGTCCACAGCACGGAACGATACCGCGGGGTTGTCGCGGAGGAATTCGTACGTCGACTCGCTACCCATGCAAAACGACGCCACCGTCTTGTGTCGGTCGACCGCCTTCCGGGTGTTGTCGATGACGCCCGCCTGCATCAACTCGACGATCCCGTCGCTGATCAGCTCGGTGTGGACGCCAAGGTGTTTCTTGCCCTTCAGATTGGAGAGGATCGCGTTGGGAACCTTGCCGTACCCAACCTGAATCGTCGCCCCATCTTCGATGAGCCGCGACACATACGCGCCGATACGATCGGCGATCTCGTCGGGGACTTCCATCTCGAGTTCGAGCAGTGGTTCGTCGTGAGGGACGAGATAGTCGACCTTGCTGACGTGGATGAAACTGTCGCCGTGCGTGCGCGGCATCCTCTCGTTGACCTGGCAGATGACGATCTTCGCGTTGTCCACCGCGGCGCGGACGATATCCACGCTGATTCCCAGGCTCACGTATCCGTGATCATCCGGCGGTGACGTCTGAACAAGCGCAATATCGATCGGGATGACGCCGCGATGGAACAGGTCGGGCACCTGCGACAGGAAGATCGCCGTGTAGTCGGCTCGCCCGCTGTTGACGGCCTCGCGCATCGGGCCGCTGATAAAAAACGAGTCCAATCGAAAGTGCCGCTTGACGTCTTCGTTGAGGTACGGCGAGACGCCGAGCGACCAGAAATGGAGGACATCGGCGTCAAAGAACGCCTTGGGGTTCGCCTTCACATAGCGGACCATCTCTTGAACCAGGAATTGGGGCTTGCCGCAGCCGGTTCCGACGAAGATCCTGTCCCCACGGTGAATCCGAGAAAAGACCCGATCAAGCGGGGCGAACTTCTCCGGATGATCATGTTTCATTCGGTCGATGCTCTTCGCGCTCGTGTCACTCCCCTCCTCGACCTGCCCGGCGTGGATTGATCAACCCGACAGCTCCGCGCGCCGGACGGCGGGGAGCTGTTCATTTTCACGCACCCGCTGATGGTTCTCAACCCGCAAGATCCAAGAACTACGCGGTTCAGCCTGCCCGGACCCCTTCGGTTCTGCGGGCTTGCCCTGCGGCGAGCGCGTCGCGGAACACGCGCCAGGCGGCGGCATGCAGGCAAACCCATCGCACGTCCAACGCCAAATCCTCGTCGTGCTTCCGTTTCCGCAAGAACGTCACGACCGTCGAGACGGCAATCGGAGCGGCCTCGCGAACGGGATACCCGTAGGCCCCCGTACTGATCGAGGGGAACGCGATCGAGCGAACGCCGAGTTTCGAGGCTGTTTCCAGACTGTGACGGTACGCGCTCGACAAAAGCACAGCCGCCCTCGTCTCGCACCGGTACACCGGTCCGACGGTATGAATCACATAGTGGGCCCGGAGCCGTCCGCCGTGCGTCCACATCGCGCCTCCCACCGGAAGCGGCCCGTGTTCGCGGACGTACGCTTGGCATTCGCGGAGGATCTCCGGGCCGCCGGCCCGGTGGATGGCTCCGTCCACGCCACCGCCCCCGGACAGGTCCGGATTGGCGGCATTGACGATCGCATCGACGTCCTGAAGGACCAAGTCGCCGTGGACGACCCGCATCCTCGACGGTCCGACCGGCCTTCCGAAAACCTCGGCCGCTGCATCATTCGGGGCTCCGCTGCGCATGGTGGTGTCCGTTCCTTGACGTGCCTGCATCGATGCCGGTGTTGTTAAGGATATACTGGGGCGCCATGAAGCACGCAACCAACCGATCCGCCCGACGTCCACATGCAGGCGTCTTTGCTTTGCTTGTGACTTGCCTGGTGCTCGCTGCTCCGTACACCGCCGTCGCAACGTCATTGGGTGCCGAGATGCGCGGCGAGGCCACTGCCGTTCTTCGTTTTCTCGCCACCGATGTCACTGCCGAAATCAGCGGAACAGCGGCGATGGATGGCACGCTTGCCATCGATGATCAGCGCCAGCACATCGAGGCATGCGGAACGCTTTCCGGACAGGGGACCGGCGACAGCTACACGCTTGCCGCCTCCGGTTGGGTCGTGTTCGACCTCTCCGGATCCGCCGCCGATGCGGTCCGTCTGCGCGGAGTGCTCCGGCTTTCTGCAACCGGCGTCAGCACGCAGGATCCCTCCGGGGAGGCGACAGGGGCGTTTGTCGCCGTGCTCGAGATTGCCGGCGATTTCTGGCGGATCGCAGGAACTGTTTCCGGAACGGCATCGGGAGCGATCGTTGCACCGGAAATCCAGTACACGATGCAGGTCGAAGCATCCTATGAGCTGGGGTTGGACGGGGACACAACGCCCTTGCTTGAGCTGCCGACCGGCGCGAACGCGGAATCGCTGATCTCCAATGCGTGGGCCCCCGAAGCCCGTGCCGCGTTTCGCACTCTGTTCGAAGCCCCGGCCCCGGCCGGATCCTCATCCTCTCCCTAAAAACGCAACCCAAGCCATGGGCGCCGGATGCCAGGGGCTTGCCGCCCCCCTATAATGCGACGCCATGACCTCAAGCTTGAACATGAACGGGAACGCGACAGACGAAGAGATTCTCGGGCAATTGAAGGCGCAGACGATGACACAGATCGGAATTCCCGATCACGCCGTGCTGCCCGACTACGAGGGATTCTCCATCCTCGCGGTGCCGCGGTTGATCCTTGAGCAGTTCGGCTGTGACGAGTTGCCCGTTCCCGAAACCGTCCGCCAGCGCCTCGACCGTGCGACGCAACGTACGGAGCGGAGCGTCCTCCTGATTCTCGACGGCGTCGGTTATCTCAAACTGCAAGAGATGATCTCCCGACACCCCGAGATGTGGCTCGCTCGGGTTTCCTCCGCGGGGGCGGGCACCGCCATGCCGCTGACTTCGGTGTTTCCGTCCACCACCGCCAACGCACTGACATCGTTTGCCACCGGCCTGAGTTCGCAACGTCACGGGATGCTCGGGTATCGGCTGTACCTTCGAGAGACAGGCACGATCACCAACATGATCCAACTGTCGGTTCTCGGCAACGGCCACGGGGAATCGGCGGTCGCCGCCGGATTGGACATCGGAACATTCCTCGGTGTGCCCACCGCCTACGAGCGGCTCACCGCCTGCGGCGTCCACACCCACGTCGTTCTCAGCCGGCACATCGCCTCGAGCGGACTGTCCTCGCTTCTGTACCGATCGAACCAGACGTCCATCCACCCGGTGATCAGCTTCTCCGATCTCGCGATCACCACGCGGCGCATTCTCCGGACGGCCCAAGCCGAGACGTTCGTCAGCGCCTACTGGGGATCGCCCGATGCCGCCGCCCATGTGTACGGCCCGGACAGCGACGCCTACGAAGCTGAGCTCCTGTCGCTCGATGCAACCTTGGCGAGAGAGTGGGGAGATCTCCCGCCGGACGTCTCGGTGATGATCACCTCCGACCACGGCATGGTGACGATGCAACCCGAAGACTACCTGCCGATCGCCGATTTCCCCGATCTCCAAACCGCTCTACTGCTCCCCCCCGTTGGCGAACCGCGGGCGAACTACCTCCATCTTCGAAACCACGGCGTGGGCCTGTCGGACGAGATCCGACACCGAATCTCCGCAGCGGGTTTGACCTGCATCGCAAGTCGCGACGCGGTTGCGGCCGGCCTCTTCGGCGCCGATGGATCTCCGAGCAGCGAAACAATCGACCGGATCGGCGATTTCATCGTCACGTCGGTCGGTCGCACGGCGTTGTACCACCCGTATCCCGATGCGCGGATGCTCGGGGGAATGCACGGCGGACTGACCGACCGCGAGATGCTCGTCCCACTGATCCTCACCCGTGGGGGCGGCGCGGGCACGGGCGCGACATGATCGACAGAAGGGAGCAACCGATGATCCTCACCGGCAACAGCCAAACGGTTACCGCGACCATGTTCGATGACGGAGACACCGTCCGAGGCGTGACGAAACAAGTGCTGATCGGGCCTCAGGCCGGCGCGCCGAACTTCGCGATGCGCCGGTTCACCGTCGCCCCCGGCGGGTTCACCCCGTACCACACGCACGCTTGGGAGCACGAGGTGTACATCCTTTCCGGGCACGGCGTCGCCAAAGGCGCGCACGGGGAGAAGCCGGTCGTCGCCGGCGACTTCGTCTACGTCCCCCCGGAAGAGGAACACCAGTTCCGCAACCCATCGAGAGAGCCGTTGCAGTTCCTGTGCATGGTGCCGCTCGACGGCGAGCCATAGGGGAGAGGGACGGGATGGCCGCGAAGCGGGCGTTGGTGTGCATGAGCGGCGGCGTTGACAGCACGGTCGCCGCTTGGCTGTTACGCGAGCAGGG
Source organism: Candidatus Bipolaricaulota bacterium (assembly GCA_003979035.1). GTDB lineage: Bacteria > Bipolaricaulota > Bipolaricaulia > UBA7950 > UBA9294 > RXOA01. The sequence goes on along the minus strand of RXOA01000068.1, from coordinate 348 downwards.
GTTTGAGGTCGAGGGGATCACGTTCTGGTTCTGGTCGTTCCCCGGGGCACCCGACTACGCCGGCGAAACGAAGTGCTGCGCGCTCGACACGGCCAAGCTCGCCGCCGCCGAGCTGGGAATCGCGCATCGGACGCTCGACGCCAGCGAACCGTTCTATCACAAGGTGTTGACGGAGTTCGTCGACCGCTACCGCGTCGGCCAGACCCCCAACCCGTGCGGCACCTGCAACCGATCCCTGCGGTTCGGCCTGGCGCTTCAGATCGCCGAGCGTGACGGATTCGACGTCGTCGCCACCGGCCATCATGTTCGCACGGAAGCGAGCGCCGATGGTGAAATCGGCTTGTTCCG
>RXOA01000067.1 GCA_003979035.1 Candidatus Bipolaricaulota bacterium | reverse complement strand
CTGCTGAGGTACCGCCCCCGTAGCGTGGCCGAAGCGCGGGGGCGCTTGGAGGAGCGAGGGTTTCCTCGCGCCGAGGTCGACGCCGCCGTAGAGCGGGCATTGGCGGAGGGGCTGCTTGACGATCGGTTGTTTGCGAAGCTTTGGATTGAAGATCGCCTGTACGCGCATCCACTGGCGCGAAGAGCGATCGAGTCGGAGCTCACGGATCTCGGGGTCGACCGAGCGCTTGCCCAAGAGCAACTTGGCCGGCTCTACCCGCAAGAACGGGAGAAAGAGACGGCGTTTCGATTGGCGTCGCAGCGTGTCGGGCAATTGAGCCTGCGGCACATCGAGGCGGACAAGAGACGGGATCGCGCCGTTGCCTTTCTCGCGCGGCGGGGATTCACGTACACGCTCGCCCGAGCCGCCGTCACCGCTGCGGAACAGGAATTGGAGCAAGATCAGGACCAGGATCAAGATCAAGATCAAGCCCTGGCTTAGGAGTTGCTGACATGATCCACCCCAAGCCCAGTCGCGAGCCCGACACGATGACAGGCCGTTCGACCGATGCTGAGCAGCGGGTCGGCCTGGGGATAGATTTTCATCGTTTCGTCGCCGGTCGTCCCCTTGTGCTTGGCGGGGTGATCATCCCCTTTGAAAAGGGTCTTCTCGGTCACTCCGACGCCGATGTTCTGCTGCATGCGATCAGCGATGCATTGCTTGGCGCGGCATCTCTCGGAGACATCGGACAGCACTTCCCGGATTCCGATTCCCGATTCAAGGACGCGGACAGCGCACGGCTTCTTCTTTCCGTGGTGGACATGCTTGAAGCGCACGGGTGGGCCATTGGCAATGTGGATGCCGTGGTGGTCGCGGAGGAGCCCAAACTTGCCGGATACGTGTCCTCAATCCGTTCCCGGATTGCGCAGATCCTCAAGATTCCCGTGGATCGGGTCGGTATCAAGGCGACCACGTCCGAGACGATGGGCGCGCTTGGCCGCCGCGAAGGGATGGCTGCGCAGTGCGTTGTGCTGATCCGGCGAAGCCCCCGTTGATTGCGTGGTGACTCGAAGGAGGCCCGTGCACCCGCCAGTCCGACCATCGTTCCCGCCGGCGGGAAGCGGATCTCTCAGGAATTCCGGCTTGATGGACGTGCCGACGGGATTCGGCTCCACGCCGGGATCATCCGAACAAGCGGGCCACGTCGTTGAACGTGATCAGAATGAGGAGCACGATCAAGATCAGGAAGCCGATGGCGTGGATCCACCCTTCATAGCGAGGTGGGATCGGTTTTCTTCGAAGAAGATGCAGCAGTGAGAACGCGACATGGCTTCCGTCGAATCCCGGAAACGGCACGAGGTTGATCAGGGCGAGGCTGAGGCTGAGGAACGCGCACACAAGCAGGAACGTCCGCGGTCCTTGCTCTGCGCTTTCACTGAGCATTTTGGCGATCCCCACCGGTCCCGTAAACGCCTCCGATGCCGGAACATCCCCGGCGAACACCGGCCCGAAAGCATCCCCGATCAAGCGGAAGTAGGAGACGAACTGGCCGGATGCAAGCACAATCGCATCCCCGGGACCCGGTCGCTGGTAGTACATCTCGGTCGAGGCAAATGCCGCTCCGGCAAGCAAGAACGATACGTCGACCCCCGCCTCCGGCTCCGTTCCGGCTGTGGCGGGGTCGAGGTCAATGTCGATCGTTCGGGGCTCGGACCCGCGAATGAAGCCGATCCGGAGGACCCTGACGGGGGGCTGCTCGGCTGCGACTTCAAGCAGCGTGAGGATGAGCCCCGTTCCCGTTTCCACCGGGTGATCGTTGATTGCGGTGAGGGTGTCGGCGACTTGGAAGCCCGCCTCCGCCAGCGGGGCGCCGTCTTGAAGATCGATGATCTCCGGCCAGAATGTCACGACGTCGAAGTAGGCGCCGACAACGTACCGTGATTCGAGAGGGTCGTAGACCGGTGCGATGTCGATGGTGCGGCGTTCTTCATCGCGGACAATCTCGAGCGTCATCGGTCCGCCTATCTGGATGATGTCGAGCAGGTCGCTCTCCTTGATGATCCTCGTTCCGTTCGCGGCGAGAACGACATCGCCGGGGACGAGAAGCTCGGACGCGGGCCGATCGGGCACCGTCTCCGCCACTTGCAGACCGGGAACTCCCAATCCCCAAACCAGAGCGAGGGTCAGCAGGAAGGTAGCAAGGAGATTCATGAGCGGACCGGCAAGGCTGATCGCGATTCGCACGAGCGGCGGCTTCTCCGTCAACCGACGTTCGATGGGGACTTCGTCCGTGCTGTCGGGAAGACCTTCGCCGGCCATGCGGACGAACCCGCCGAACAGCAACAGGCGCACCGAGTAGAGTGTCTCGTTGCGCCGGATCCCGAACAGTTTCGGGCCGAATCCGATGGCGAATTCGTGGACATACACACCAGCGAGCTTGGCGGCGATGAAGTGCCCCAATTCATGGGTTGTCACCAGGACAAGCATGGTGGCGACAAAGATGAGCAGGGTCATGGGCGGTCCTCCGCTTTCAGGACGATGTATCGGGATGTTTCCGGTGTGAGACGAACGGTATCCGATAGTCTGACGCGTGTCACCCACACGATCCCGTGTTGATCGCACAGAAGAGGCCATGTAATGCGACGTTCCGACGGGATACGCTCGTCGATGAAGAAGGCCTTGATCCGTTTTTCGCGGGCCATTCCCAGTGGACGGAAACGGTCACCCGGATGGCGAGGGCGAAGGGTGAGCGGGGGAACGATTCGATCCGCGTCAATCACTTCGACATCGCCGCTTTCGTGAGCCACCGCGATCCAAGGCGTCGGATCATCAACTTCTTGGACGGTCAGCCGCAATCGAAGATCATCGAACGTATTCTCCCCCGGCGCGATGGTTCGCGGAACGAATCCGGCAGGAGAAAACGTCTCACCCAAGCGTCGGTCCAAACGAATCTGGGCCGGGGTGACCAGCAGACGGCACCCGGGAAGATCCATCGATCCGCGGCCGCGGTTCGCCTGATGGAGCATCGATTCGAAGTGGATCCGATCCCAGCCCCGGCAGGATCCGAACAGTTCACGGACCATGCGGCGCAATGCGGGAATGCGCAATTCCGGCGGCAGGGCGCGATACGATGTCGGATCGAAGCGAATCGAGTCCGGATCCTGCCTGACGCACAGGCAACGCCACCGGAGGTCGAGGTCCGCGTCGATCAGGCGCGCCAGCGCGGCGATGGTCTTCGATGCGCGGGAGAACGCGTCGACCCACTTCGGATTGATCGCCGTCAGATGGGGGGCGACGCAATGACGAAGGCGGTTCCGCGTCAGCGACAGATCACGGTTGGTCGTATCCTCGCGCCAGGTCAGCCGATGCTGATCGGCGTAGCGGACGATCTCGTCCCGACAGACCTCGATGAGGGGGCGGAGGATCACCCCGGAACGTGCGGGCATGCACGCCAGACCATCCGGTCCGCTGCCTCGAATGAGGTGCATCAGGAACGTCTCCGCGCGATCCGTTGCGGAGTGTCCAAGGCAAACGTAGCGTGCGCCGACTTGCGCCGCGACGGCCTGCAAGAACCCGAGACGAAGATCATGACCCACTGATTCGATATTCTGTCGCCTCATGTCGGCCCAGCGGGGAACATCGACCTGTCCGCCTACAAACCGAACGCCGAGGCGGGATGCGGCTTGCTCTGCAAATGATCCATCCTCGGCGGAATCGGCCCGAATCCGGTGATCGAGATGCGCCACAACGAGGTCGCAGCCCAGGTCGCCCACGATTCGATCAAGCACGTGAAGCAGAACGGTGCTGTCGACACCGCCGGAAACCGCGACGACAAGGCGATCGCCTTCGGAAAGGGTCGCGTGATCCCGAATCGTGTTCCGAACCAACTCCATCAGCATGATGGGATTGTGGCGAGTCGGCTGACGAGTTGCAATGAGCCGGCCCAAGGGCTAGGGTGTTGGCGATGACTGCTGTGCGCCCTCAACCATCGGATCGGGTCCGGGTTTCCCGCCGTCGATGCGGCGGGCGTGTCGCTGTTGCGCTGGCGATCGTCGGTCTGAGTCTGAGCCTGTGGGGAACGCCATCCACGAGTCAGCAGCAGGCATGGTCCGAACGGGAATTCTCCCCACAAATCACGCCACCGGGCGTGTCCTATCTGAGCGTCTCTACGACAAGCCACGACATTCATTTCTCCTTTTCACGAGGGATCGTGGATCGGTTCGAGGCGAGGTTGGACGTGGATACGACCGCGGGGGTCGAGCTTGCCACGCGTGTTGAGATCGTCGATCGGATCCCGCTCAAGGTCGTGGTTCAGGCAACTTGGCGCGGTCCGCCGGAGTTCGCCGCAAGTTGGCAATTGGGGCCGTTGGGGATCGATCTGACGCGAGAGCTGGAGCCGGCCGGGACAATGCGAGCATCGGCGGCGTGGGCCGTTTCGGACCGCCTGTTGGTCGGCGTTGGCTGGACAGGACGACGGCCGTTTGCGGAGCGAACCGAGCACTCCTGGCTGGTGTGGGTGCAGCTTCTTGCCCTGCGCCAATGGGCGGGGTGGAGGCTGTGGATCGGACTCGGTGGGGGGGGCATCTCCTGCTATCGCGCATGGGTAGGGTAAAATCGGGAATCGTACTCGTGTTTGTGGGGCTGACGATCGCGCTTGTTGCGTGTGCGGGGGAGGTGACGGTCTTGTTCACCAACGACCTCCACGCGCGACTCGGGCGTCTGGCGGCGCTGGGGTCGGCGATCGAGGATGCCCGCGCCGCCGCCGATCACGTCGTGCTGGTTGATGCGGGGGATGCGTGGCACGACTTCCGGCTTCCTGTGCTGACCGGTTGGGGAGGCTCCGAAACGGTGCGTTGGATGAACTCGGTCGGATACGACGCGATGGCGATCGGCAACCACGAGTTTGCGATCGGGGCGGAGCGACTTGCCGAACTCGTCGCGGCGGCAGAGTTTCCGATTCTCGGCGCGAATGTGATCGCTCTGGAGGGAATGGGACAGCCGGTCGGGGAAACGGTGCGATTGTACGCCGGCTCTCAAGAGATCCTGATCGCCGGGCTGACCACGGCGGAGTTCTTCCCGACGGGAATGATTCCGTGGATGAGAATCGAGTCGCCATTGCTGACGCTTGATTGCGCGGTGTCGGAAGAAGATCAGAAACGCCATCAGCTCCTGGTCGTCGTGCTCGCGCACTTTGGCGTGCGGGAGGCGATTGAGGTGGCGCGAGCCGCGCCGTGGATCGATCTGATCGTGACCGGGCATACCCACAGCATGACCGAATCACCGGTGCTGATCGATCGGACGCTGATTGTGCAAGGATCGGCGTTTGCTCAAGGACTTGGACGCATCGATCTTGTGGTCGATGACCGAGGCGAAATCACGGACTGGAGGCTGGAGCAGGTCGCCGTGGAGGGCCCTGCGTTGGATGATCGCGCCGGCGAGGGTCGCCGCCGACTTGGACTGATGTGCGTCCTAAGTGCGATCTGTTTGTGGGCCTGGTGGCGCGGCGGGTGAGCCGACGGATCGTTGACGAAGACTCGCCGGGGATCACGTAGGGGGAAGAAGAAAAGATGACGGCAAACCATGGAAGCGATGCCGATGCGCTTCCATGGGATGCCGTCGGAAAATCCTGGACCGGTGTGTCTAGTAGCGCATGCTGTACGCCACTGCCGCGCCCTGATCCGTCCAGCCGAGCGTGAACTTCGTCTCCTTGGCCACATTGTAGGCGTCGAGACCGCTGAACGCGGCCCAAGCAAGGTGCGCTGCGGGGACGATGTACCACGTGTACGGGATGTAGTTCCCCAACGTGAATCCAGCAATGTAGATTGCGACATCGACGCCGAAGTGGATCAGCGCCTTGTCGAGTTGGTCGTTGAGGAGCTGTCCGAGTCCGGGGATCACGAACGATGCCAACCCGGGAATCCATGCTTCATTGGATTCCTGCGCCATCATAGGAACGACCATCCCCACCAGCAGGCACCCAAGGATGCCACCTACCAGCAACGCCCTTCGCATCTTCCCTACCTCCTTACGCAAACACATTCCAGGGTCGCGAGTCATTCACCGGACCCTCCCTCTCTTAATTCGAGCGGACGATTCTGCACTGCTCGACCACATCCTTCCATGGCCTCCCGCCGGCAGACACCCCGCGCCGACCGTGATCGGTCTAGAAGATCCAAACGACGCCAAGGTTGGGCCAGGTGGCGAGCGAAAGGTCGACCGAAACGCCGATGTCCAGGAACAGCGACGGCGTGATGCGAATGAGAATGCCGCCGCCCACTTCCGGGAAGATGAACGCCCATGTCCCCACCTGGATGTAGAAATCGAACCGAGGGAGGGTTTCTTCGATCGTCATCTCCATCAATCGATCCAACGAGAGGCCAGGCGTCGATGCGACGAGCGTGGAAGCAACCTCTTCCACATCCGCTTGAGACGGCGGCATGTAGAACCGAACATCAAGCCCCATCGTAATGAAGTCGAACCCGACGGCATTGGTTGGATAGCCGAACCCATTTCGCCCGACAAGGGCAACCTGATAGCCAAGATCCAGGGCGAGACTGAAGTGCGTGGAGCGATCCAAGTAAAGCTCGCCGACTTGTGCGGCCAGCGAACTCGTGATCGTGGGTGCAATGACCGGCGGGATGGTGGTCGGCCCCGCGGGGACCGCGGCGGCGGGATCGAAGCGGATCTCTTGGATGCTCTCCAGTCGAACCGATTGAATGTCGCCGGCCGAGGTTCGGAGGCCGATGACTTCCGGGATCCCGCCCAGCGTTCCCACCAGGATGTTCCCGTCGAAGGTTTCGACGGCGGTCTCCTTCGCTTCGTTGAACACGATCGCTTTGATGTTCGTACGCTGCACCGTGAAAATGTCGCCGGTGGATGATGCAACACTGATCACTGCGGGAATGCCGAACTCGATCGTTCCCTGCAGCACGGACCCGCCCGATGTAATGATCGTCTCAGCCGACGCGCAAAGCGACAGAGACAGCGATACCAGCAACACAAAACTCCACGCCCACCACACGCCTCGCCTCATCAACGCCTCCTCGATTTCGGCGCTTGGATTCGTTTCCTTCAACTAATCTCCGGCGCCGACCTTCTCCATGATCTCATCTGGAATGTCGAAATTCGCAAACACCTCTTGAACGTCCTCATTGTCATCCAACGCATCGATCAGTCGGAGGACTTTCTCCGCGCTCGATCCTTCCAGCTTGACGGTGTTCTTGGGAACCATGGTCACTTGGGACTGAGACGGTTCGATGCCAAGCGAACGCAGCCCTTCGCTGACGGCGTGAAGATCCGTCGGCTCGCAATAGGCGACGAGTCCCCCTTCGCTTTCTTCGATTTCCGCCGCGCCGAGTTCGATCAGCGACATCTGCAATTCATCGGATTCGATTCCCTCGGGGATCTGCTCGATGACGACCAACCCGCGCATATCAAAGATCCAGGCGACACTCCCCGCGGAGGCCATGTTGCCGCCATGCTTGCTGAACACATGGCGTACGCCGGCTGCGGCGCGGTTCCGGTTGTCGGTCACGACGCGGACCAGGACGGCGACGCCTTCCGGTCCATACCCTTCGTAGGTCATCTCCTCATAGATCACGCCTTCCAGATCGCCGGTGGCCCGTTTGATCGCCCGCTCGATGTTGTCCTTGGGGAGGTTGACCGCCTTGGCTCGATCGATGGCTTGCGCAAGTCCCGCATTGTGGGCGGGATCGGGATCTCCGTTCCGCGCCTGGAGAACGATTTCCTTGGTCACTTTGGCGAATAGCGCCGACCGCTTCTTATCTTGGCGTTCCTTGCGGAACTTCGTGTTTGCCCATTTGGAGTGTCCGGCCATAGCTTCTCCCGTTCCTAACGTACTTCCGTCATCATAGCATTTCGCTCGCACTGTCCGCAACCGGGACGTCGAGCTTTACGGGGAGCAGGGCGATGGTCCATCGGCGGCAATGTCGATCAATCCGTCGATTCGGCCAACAGCGAGTGTATTGTAGAGCGGCCATTCGGCAAAACGCTCCGCGTCTTCCGACAACGCTCGCGCTTGCTGAAGCAGCGAGCAGAATGTAGGCCAATCGGCGTTCGGTTTGGCGACATGCTCTGCGTAGTTGACGTAGTTCTCGGCGTAGTCCGGGGCGATTTCGATCGATCGCGCGAACAGGTCGGCCGCTCGTGCAGGATCTCCGCCGAGAAATGCGGGGACCTGTGCCAGGAAACTTCCCAACGAGCGGAGCGGCGCTCCGCCGAGGTACGATGGATCAAGTTCGAGCGCTCGCTCATAGCACGATTCAGTGTCGCGCATGCCGCCGCCGGTGATCGCGGCCAGCGGGTGAAAGTCCAAGGCACTCCCGAGGTTGTTTCCATACCAGAAGACGGCATTCAGATTGTCGCTCTGCTCAAGCGCTCTCCGAAAGCTCTCCTGCTCTGTTTCGAGGAACGTCGCGTCGAGTCGAAGGCTTGCGAGAGCGTGGTCGCGCCCCCGGACGAATGCTCCCTCCTGAAGCTCGCGGGGAAGATAGGCGACGGCCCATTCGAAGTAGGCCTGCGCGAGTCGATTGTGAATGCGCCGCAGTGAATCGATCTCCGTGGGCGGACAGACGAGGAGGGCGTCTTCGTAGAAACCGATGGCTTGTTCAAGCGATGCGCCATAAGCCTCGAAATCGAAGTGCTGCTCATCGTTCCAGCGGTCATAGAGCCGATCGGCGGCGGCGAGGGTCTGGCGGAGATCCTCCTCCGGTTCGATCCCGGTTGGATCCGGATCCGCGCCGGAAGCGGCGCAACTCAAGGCGAAGGCCAACGGGACAATGACAAACCACGCGATCCACCGGCGGTGTTGGTTCCCCTCCACAACATCCTCCCTTTCTGGATTCTCCTACGTGGCCTCGGTTCGATCCGGGCCACGCGTCCAAGAAGCCGCGCTCTCCTGCCGGCTCACACCACGCCGTTCAAGAGGAGTCTACAGCACAGACATCCCGCGTGAGAGACAAGACCACGGGGCCGATCGTTCCGCGGCAGCCCCGCGACGGCTAAGGTTTTGCTCTCCGGGCCTTGTCGATCAGGTTGAGATGCTCGATGATCTTCCGATCTGCAGTAGGAAACGCGAACCGATCCAGATCGTTGATCAAGGTCCATGTCCATTCCGAGCTGGCCAACGCTTGCGGCTCTCCCGCCGCGTGGAGGCAGTGGAAGACGTGCAGGGTCATGCGAAAGTGTGTATAGGCATGTTTGACCTGCATGAAGGAGGAGATCTCGGTCACGGCGATCGCCAGCTCTTCCCGAAGCTCCCGCATCAGCGCCGCTTCAAGCGTCTCGGCGGGTTCCACGTGCCCCCCGGGAAACTCCCACAACCCTCCGAGCATGTCACCGTGGTGTCGCTTGGAGATCAGAATCTTGGCCTCCGGGGAGTAGGGCTCGCGGTCCCAGATGATGCCGGCGACGATATCCCGGTGGGGGATCTTCCTGCGTGGAGCGCGCATCGGGAAATCTGTTTCGCGCCGCTGCCCGTACGCCGAACAGAGTCCGGAGAGAGGGCATGAAGCACACGCCGGCTTGCGGGGAACACAGACCTGAGAACCGAGATCCATCAACGATTGATTGAAGTCACCGGCGCGTCCGGCAGGGAGCAGCGCCGCAGCGGTCGATTGCAGCCGGCGTCGCGTCTCCGGGCGGTTGATGTCCCCCGGGATGGCGAACAATCGCGTCAGAACGCGGACGACGTTCCCATCAAGAACCGGCTCGTCGCGGCCGAACGCGATGGACGCGACAGCGGCGGCGGTGTAGGGGCCGACCCCCGGAAGACGGCGCAACGCGTTTGCCGAAGACGGGACTCGCCCTTCGTGTTGCTCGACAAGGTGGATTGCCGCGGCGTGGAGTGCGTGAGCGCGGCGGTAATATCCCAAGCCTTCCCACGCCTTGAGCACCTGATCGAGGGGCGCGGATGCGAGCGCATCGACGGTCGGAAACTGCTCGAGGAAGCGTTGATAGTAGCGGCCTACCGTGTCGACGCGCGTCTGCTGAAGCATGATTTCCGAGACCAGAATTGCATACGGATCGCGTGTCCGTCGCCAGGGAAGATCGCGGGCTTCGACGGCATACCAGTCAAGAAGGTTCGAGCGCAGGGTTTCGATTCTTCCTGCATCGTTTTCCGCGCCTTCACTCACCGGCAACACTCCTTAGAGAAGATGGAGCGGCGACGGTGTTCGACGGAAGTCGCCGCTCCGAAGACCTTCGTGCCGAGATCGGTTACTGTGACCGGTCTCGGACAAGGAGAGCCATGTAGTCGCCGACAGCGGGCACAGACTCCAGCTCGAATGTGGCGCGAACGACCTCGTCAAGCCGGCGATCCGTCAGTGCGTGGCCGGCGTTTGCACGGAATTTGTCGATCAACTCTTCATCCGACAGCGGACGCTCCGCTCGGCCCTTGGCGTGATCCTCCTGCTTGGTGAACCGGCGGCCGTCTTCGGTGGTGATGGTGACGATGGCGCGCTTTACTTTCGGGAACAGTGAATCGATTTCATCGTCCGCAACCACTTCGATTTTGGGAAGGAGGCTCCAGACAAACGGATCGGCGAGCGCGGCGGCCTCGAAATCGCTGGGAAGGACATTCCCCTTTGCCACCGCCACTGCGATGCAATAGGGCAGAGAATGATCTGCCGTCTCCTTCGTTCGCGGTTCGTACTTGCTTGGATCGGAGAGGATGTCCGCACCCCTCGTCGTCGTCCTGACCAGGATGTGTTCCACGGACTTGGGATCGATGTCGTTTTCGGCCATTGCTTCGAGAGCGGCCGTGATCGGTTGGTGGGTCAGCGCCTCGGTCGGGAATGCCTTGTAGCCGCACTCGGTGATCAGGAACTGAGATCCGAGCCCACCGAGCATCTTTTCGGCGCTCCAGTTGACGTTTGAGATCACTTCAAACACGCCTTCCTTGCCCTCGAACAGCTCAACGGGGCCGCTGTACCCGGTGAGAGCGAGCATCGCTGCGCGAACGCCGGCTTCGGTCGCCATCGGATCCGCAGTGTTCTTCATATTGGTCAAGTGTCCGGCAACGACGCCTCCCAGCGTGAAGTGGCTCGATCCGCTGATCCCGCAGGCGGCCACCATCTGATCCTCGGTGAGGCCGAGCATTCGGCCGGCGACAAGAGGGCTCACGAATTGGGTCAGGCTTGCGTGATGCCACCCGACCTCGCGGACGCCGGGATCGGCGGCAAGGCACAAGCGCATCTCGAGTTCATACGCGATGAGAATGCCGACAAGCAGATCCCTTCCCGAGAGACTGGCGGCCTCCGCCGTGGCCAGCGCTGCCGGGAGGATATCGGAGGGATGTGAGGGATCTTGCTTCCAGTAGATGTCGTTGTAGTCCATGGCCCGTACGAGCAGGGCGTTCATCAGGGCGGCGTTGGCCATATTGGTTCTTGCTCCATGGCCGATGATCGTTGCTTGGTTGTTGCCGCCGAGCTGCTGAATGTAGGCATAGGCTTGCCGCATATCCTCATGGTCCAGCGCGGCAAGCGCGCAGCCAACCGAATCGAGCAAGAATCGTTTCGCCTCGTAGCGGGCATTCTCCGGAATGCTGTCATAGCCCAAATCCAGTGCGAATCTTGCCATCTGACGGCTGATCGAAGGCATCGCTTCCTCCTTGCCGGGCCTAGACCGCGGCGGCAACAGCTTCCGCCATTTGAGAGGTAGAGGCGGATCCACCCATGTCGTAGGTCCGGATCTCTCCCGCCCCGATGACGGTCGCGACCGCGTTCTCGATGCGGCCGGCCATCTCGGTTTCACCAAGGTAGTCGAGCATCATCTTGGCCGAACGGATCGTTGCGATCGGATTGACCTTGTTTAAGCCGGCGTATTTCGGCGCCGAGCCGTGGGTCGGCTCGAACACCGCGTAGTCGTCTCCGATGTTCCCGGCGCAGGCAAAGCCGAGCCCACCGACGATTTGCGCAGCAAGGTCGGAGACGATGTCGCCGAACATGTTGGAGCTGACAAGAACGCCGTAGTTCTGAGGGTTCTTCACCAGCCACATGCACATTGCGTCGATGTTGGTTTCCCACAGGTCGATGCCCGGGTACTCGGCGGCGATCTTTCGCGCCTCGCGCACCATCAATCCGGAGGTCTCGCGGATGACATTGGGCTTCTCGACGACGGTAACCGTTGTGTATCCGTGCGCCTGCGCATAGTCGAATGCCTGTCGAACGATCGTCTGGCAGCCCTTGCGGGTGAAGATTCGCGTCGAAATCGCTAGATCTTCGTCGGAGACGGCGTCAAATCGCTTCATCTTGGGATGGACCGAGAGTGCCTGTCGAACTTCGGTCGGAACCGGGTGGAATTCGACGCCGCAGTACAGCCCTTCCGTGTTCTCACGGAAGACGACAAGATCGATGTCATCGCGAAGATTGAGCGGGTTTCCGGGGTACGCCTTGCACGGGCGGAGGTTGGTATGAAGATTGAACAACTGGCGAAGTCCGACAATCGGGCTTGAGTAGACGAAACCCTTGCCCTGCAGCTCGGGAACGAGTTCCGTCGCCGCTTCCTGCTTCGGCTTCGACGTGATCGCTCCGAAGAGACAAGCGTCCGTTTCCCTCAGTAGATGGATGGTTCTCTCGGGGAGAGGGTTCCCCTCGGTTCGCCAGAACTCCCAACCGATATCTCCGTGAACATACTCGGCCTCGAATCCGACTCGATCGAGCACCAATCGAGCTGCGTTCAACACGTCCTCGCCGACTCCGTCACCCGGCAGCCAGGCAATCCGATACTTGGCCATCGCTCCTCCCGTACGCAAGCAGGTTTGTGGTCGGAGGATTATACAAGAGTATGCCGGCGTTGCGACTGTTCTCATCCGGTGAGAGATGCCGGATTGCGGCTTGTCGATCGGACGGCTACACTGCTCCGGCCATGCGCGAAATGACGGCAGTGTATCCCGGTACGTTCGATCCGATTACCAACGGCCATTTGGATATTCTCGCGCGTGCCGCCTCGGTGTTTCCTCACGTCATCTTGGCGGTCGCGGAGAACGGCGGGAAACAGCCGATGTTCTCCATTGGGCGACGGGTTTCTCTGTGCCGAGATGCCGTCACCGAGGCCGGATTGGAGGGCGTCGAGGTTCGCCGGTTCGATGGACTGCTTGTGCGGTTCGCCCGGTCCTGCGGCGCGGGGGCGATTGTGCGTGGGCTGCGTGCGACGTCCGATTTCGAGTACGAGTTCCAATTGGCGTTGACCAACCGAATGCTCGATCCGCTGATCGAGAGCGTCTTCTTCATGACGTCGAAGCAGTACGTCTTCCTTTCGTCATCGACCGCGAAGGAGATCTGTCGATACGGCGGCGATGTCCATCGGTTCGTTCCCGACTGTGTTGCGCGGGCGATGGCCGATCTGACCGGCTGACTCGCCCTTCACGCTCTCCCCGCCCTTCCTCGTTCCCGATGTCTCGGGAGGATTGCCGGAGCCTTCTCCGGCCGAAGGAATCGACGCAGATCGGGGTTGCCCATCGATCGGTGAAGCTCTTAGGATGCACTGTCAGGAGAGGAGGTGGGGATGACGCGAGCAACTTCTCTTCGTTCGCTGGTGAGGGTGCTCGGATGGATGCTCATCGGAGGGATAGCCGTGGGAGGCCCGGTGGAGTGGGCGGTCGGTGATGCGTTCGATCTTCGAATCGAGCAAGTGATCGAACGGGTACAGTTGGGATTCATGTTCGGCGGTTTCTGTTTTGGTGAGGCGGCCTACGAGTCGGGAAGCGGGCTGGAAATCTCGGCCTGCCTGCAGGAGTTCTCACCGAGACAAGGGCTGGCGGCGATCGAACGAGGCTGGCCGATTGTGCGGATGATCCTGAAAAGCGATGCGACCCTTTCCGGGATCGGCGTGCCGGCTGGCTGCTACCTTGGAATCGCTTGGATCAGCGACTGCATGTTTCCCCTGGAGGGCAGGTGGTTCGAGCCGAGAACGCCCGTGATTCTCTTGGTGAGCGAGTCGGTACTCAATGCCCCGCTTCGCGATGGCGCGCACCCATGGTATGTCCTGATCCCAAGTGGTGTTGTGCCGATCTGGGCGGCTGGCGAGCATCCGGCGCCGATCCGGTGCGGACCCGTGTCCTCGCCCCACGTCTGCTCGGGCGCGATTCTGGAGTTCGACATTTGGAATACCGTGCGGTTTTGCGTGGCGGCGGCGTTGCCTGATGTCGAGGCTCCTCTGGCGATCCCGGCCGCCGCCGAGTTCTTCCCCGGTGGGGGGGACATTCCTTTGCATGAAGCGCTGTTCTTCCCGTAGCAGGGGTGCAAGGGCAGTTTGGCGGGAGTCTCCGTCATGGCCTTGGGATTGCAGGTCGCACTCAGCCGTCGCACCGCCCTTGAGCGTGACGCCCGGACCGGGCATGATTGGTTGCTGAGCCTCCGGGAGCAAGTCCCCCACGGCATTGCTCGGCAAGCGCACAGACGGGGGGCTGGCGATGAACCTGCTTCCTTCCTGACGTGACCCACGAAGTGAATCAATCGAGCGATCATCGAGCCGTCTCATGTTGCGGTGATCGGTGATGTGGGAAGTGCAGGGATGGCGAGACCGATGTGTTCGACCGCTGACGCATCCGATCACGGACACAGATAGGATGGGATAGACCATGAGACGATGGCGATTGAAACCTCCGAGTACAGATGAGATCTTGAACGGGCATGCCTTGTCCACGATGGCAAGGATCGGCGGGCCGTCGGTGGTTTCGTCTCTCCTGTTCACGCTTTACAACTTGGCCGATGCATTCTGGATTGGCCGGCTGCCCAGCGACCAGGCAGGGGCGGTGATGGCCGGTATCCAGATCTCATGGCCTTTTGTATGGCTCCTGATCTCGTTTGTCGCGGGTTTCGGCGGCGCCGCCGTGAGCGCCCTGGTGTCCCAGTACATCGGAGCGGGGCGACACAAGGAAGCGAACGTGGCGCTCAACCAATTGGTGACGATTGCTTTCGGAGCAAGCGTCATTCTGGGGATCGCCGGATATTTCTCCACCCCGGCGATCGTCTCCGTGCTCGTGAGCGACGCTGCCGTGGCGATCGAGGCCGCGACGTACCTGAAGGTGATCTTCCTCGGACTGTGCACGATGCTTGTCCCGGGGCTGTTCTCGTTTGCCTTTGCTGCCACCGGGGATACCGTGACACCTCTTCTTGTCAACGGCGTGGGGATTCTCCTCAACGTGGCGCTCGATCCGCTGCTTGTTCTTGGGTGGGGTCCGTTCCCGCAGATGGGAATCCTTGGGGCCGCGTACGCGACCGTCGCTGCGCAGGGGGTTGCCAGCTTGATCTTCCTGACCATGTTCGTTCGCGGAAGGCGCGCGCTGCGCTTCGATCGCCACGCGATTACGCCACAGCGCGCGTGGCTGAGCAAGGCACTGAGGATCGGGATCCCGGCGGCCGTCGGGCAGTCCACCGTGGCACTGGGTTTTGTCGTGCTCATGTGGGTGATCGGGCGGCTGGGGAACGCGGAAGCCGCGCTTGCGGGATACGGGATCGCCGATCGGATTTTCGGGATCTTGTTCATCGTCACCGATGGGCTATCCGTAGGGCTGACCACGATGATCGGGCAAGCGCTTGGAGCCGGGCGGCTGGATCGGGCACGTGAGCTTGTCCGAAAGGGGCTGGGCTCGCTTTTTGTGCTCCTTGTTGTCGAAGCGGTGGTGTTGTGGCTGTTGCGGACGCCGCTTGTCACGATGTTCATCCCCGGACGCGCGGATGTGATTCACGAGGGGACGCGATTCATCGAGCTGTTTGCCGTCGGTATGCCTTTCCTGGGGGCGTTCTTCGCCGCACAGGCTGTGTACCGCGGCTCCGGGCACAATGTCCCCACCATGATTCTTGGGGTGCTGCGGGTTTGGGTGCTGCGGATCCCCCTTTCCTACGCGCTTGCCTTCATCGTCGGACTGCAGGCGGACGGAGTCTGGTGGGGGATGTCGGCGAGCAATGTGATCGCGGGGCTGGCTGCGATCGGGTTTCTCGTCAGCCACCGATGGCAGCGCTCCGTGATCGATGGTGGAACGGAGACAGCGACGCCCGAGCAAGCCTGAGTCTGAGCCTGAGCCCCGGCGAACCCGCCTGTTGGAGGGAGCGAGTCATGTCGCTCGGCCCCGTCGACGTGTTGCGGGCTCGTCCTCCCACCACAGGCGAAGACCGTCCACGGTCAGGAATGGGACGTACGTTTCGATCCCGCTGAGTTGCTCGGCGAACAGCTTGCCTCGCCCCCCCGTGGAGATGACCGTTAGCGCCCCGTCGACCTCGCGGCGGAAGCGCTTGATCAACCCGTCGACGAGATCGAGGAAACCGAGAACAATGCCTGCCTGAAGATTCGCTTCGGTGGTCTTGCCGACAACCGACGGCGGAACGTCGAGAACCACGGCGTGGAGCTGAGCCGCGCGGTCGAAGAGCGCCCGCGCGGCAAGCAGCATTTCGGGAGCGATCGCGCCGCCTAGGAATGCTCCTGTTTCCGACACCAAGTCGAAGGTGACCGCGGTGCCGAAATCGATGACAAGGGCGGGCCCGTCAATGAGATGGTGAGCGCCGATGCAGTTGGCGATTCGATCCGCGCCAACAGAGCGAGGATCGTCTACGTGGAGTAGGATCGGGGAGTTGGCCGCCGAAAGGAAGCGGATCGGCGCGTCCGAAAATGCGCCGAGACCGTCAAGGAGTGGCTGATTCAGCGATGGGACCACGGATGATACGGCGATCCCCACGATTCGGGAACCATCGACGTTCGCCTCGCCGAGAAGCCCGCGGATATCGAGCCGAAGCTCATCGCTTGTGCGGTTGCGATCGGTCATAAGGCGCCAGTGAGCGGCAAGCCGGGGACCCTCGAACAGCCCGACAACGATGTGGGTATTCCCGATGTCCAACGTAAGAAGCATGAGCGTCCTCCTTTGCCTGTTTACTTCGGAAATCCCGGCGGAATCCGTGTGTTGTCGATCAACCGCGTCTTACCGACGCGCACGGCGAGCGAGATCAATGCAGGCCCGTCCAGCCATGGGATCTCTAGAAGCGTGTCGGGGTTGGCGATGCTGATGTAGTCGATTGCCGTGTCCGGTTCGGCGAGGAGGAGGGACTCCATAGCGTGGCGGATCACCGCCGCATTCCGTTCTCCGCCCCGCCACATGTCGGAGGCCAAGGTCAGGGAGCGTGACAGCGCGGTTGCTGAGTCTCGCTGTCGGGCTGAGAGGTACGTGTTGCGGCTGCTCATGGCGACACCATCTGGATCGCGGACGATTGGGCACCCGACGATCTCGATGTCGAAATCGAGGTCGTCGGTCAGCTTTCGGATGACGGCCAGCTGCTGGGCGTCCTTCTCGCCGAAATAGGCACGGTGCGGCCGGACGATATGGAAAAGCTTCGTCACCACCGTTGCCACACCACGGAAGTGCCCGGGCCGCGCTGCGCCCTCTAGCCGCGTTCCGAGTTCGCCAACGTCGATCCAGGAATCGTAACCTGGCGGGTACAGCCCCTCTGCCGTCGGGGCGAAGACAAGGTCGACGCCCTCCGCGTCAAGCAGGGACAGATCCCTTTCCAGGTCTCGGGGATAGGTTGTGTAGTCCTCCGCCGGACCGAACTGGGTCGGATTGACGAACAGGCTAACGACGGTCGAGCGATTTTCGGCTGCGGCGCGGCGGACAAGCGCCAGATGGCCCTCGTGAAGGAAGCCCATGGTCGGAACGAGCCCGACGCTTTCCGGCATCGTGCGGCGCAGTCGCCTTGCCTCTTCGATCGATCGCGCGACGTTCATCGGATCTCGCCGGGTCCGACGTCCTCCGCGACAAGCCGCGCAAGCACGTCGGGATCGATCGAGAAGCTCTGTTGCTCAGTCGGGAAGGCGCGGGCTGCAACGTCGGCGACGTACCGATCGAGCGCGGAGCGGATCTCATCGGCGAGTTGTGCGTAGTGCTTTGTGTGCTTGGGAACGAAGTCGGTCACCAATCCCAGAAGGTCGGAGATCACCTGAATCTCGCCATCGCAGTCGGGTCCCGCTCCGATCCCGATCGTCGGAATCTGCAGTCGCGCGGTGATGATTCGCGACAATTCCGCCGGAACGCATTCGAGCACGATCGCGAACGCGCCCGCATCCTGTAGCGCCTGGGCATCATCGAGCAGGCGTTGCGCTTGCTCGACGGATTTTCCCTGGACCTTGAACCCGCCGAGTTGATGAACCGACTGCGGTGTCAGGCCGATGTGTCCCATGACGGGGATGCCGCATTGCACGAGGCGTTTCACGGTTGGAGCCATGTGTCGTCCACCCTCGAGCTTCACGGCGTGGGCCCCCCCTTCCTGGATCAGAAGGGCGGCATTCTCCAGTGCCTGTTCCTCGGAGATGTGATAGGTCATGAACGGCATGTCCGCAATGACAAGGGCGTTCTCGCAGCCACGCGTGACGGCTTTGGTGTGATGAAGAACGTCGCTGAGACGAACCGGAATGGTGGTCTCGTAGCCGAGAAACACCATTCCCAAGCTGTCGCCGACAAGGACAAGCGGCACGCCGGCAGCGTCAACAAGCCGTGCGGTCAGGAAATCGTAGGCGGTCAGCGCGGGGATGCGCTGACCCCGGGCCTTCATCTTCTGGATTGTCGAGATGGTGACACGCATCTTCCCCTCCTCTCTGGGTCTCGCTGCTATGACGGCTCTCCGGATCCCGTCTTGGCACGAAGGGCTTTCGTCAGTCGGTTGGCGGTGGCGGGATCGATTCCTTGTTGCGCCAAGGCGATCGAAACCGTGCGCAGACCGAGGGCGCGGTAGAGCGCGAGGATCTCCGGCGCGACTTCCAGGGCCGCGAGGTGGTCTTGAACCGTCCCCACATCTCCGCGAGCGATCGGCCCGGTCAGCGCCGCCGGCAACCCGACCGCCTCCAGATTGGCCAGCGTCCCGCGGGCGAGCGGGAGAAGCGCCGGCAGCGATTGGGCCTGATCCGATCCGAATTCCGACCACAACGACGAAGCGGCATCGGCGAGTGCGACGAAGTAGTTGGCGATCATCACGGCGCTGGCGTGGTAGAGGATCTTGTCTCCCGGCGAAAGCACCAATGGATGCCCACCGAGATCGTGGGCCATCGCCTTGAGCGTCGCTTTCAACACATCCGAACTCGCTTCGATTGCGAACGTGGAACCCGGCAGATTGGCGATTCCTTGTTGGATCTCGGCAAACGTCTGGAGCGGATGAAACGTTCCCGCCGCGGCCCCGTCTTCGGTGGCATGGGAGAGCAGATCGAGCGATCCGGCCCCGCTGCAGTGAATCGCCGCTTGATCGCTGCGCCAGCCAATGGACGTGCATACATCGGCGATTACGTCGTCGGGAACCGACAGCAAGACAAGGTCGGCCTGGTCGGCGACCGCCTGCGGGTGGTCCTCGGCGTGAGCGCCGGGGATCGCTCGCGCAAGCCGGTTGGCTGAAGCGTGGCTGCGGCTGGCAACGGCGATCACGGGATACTCGGCGCCATGCAGGGATCGACCGAGCACGGAGCCGGTGCGCCCGGCGCCGACGATGCCGATCCGTACGGACTTATGAGTGCTCACGACTCCTCCGGCGAACGAGGATCAAGCCGGGTGCAGATCAGATCCAGGAGCCGGTCTGCGACTTGCCGCTTGGGGAGCATCGGCCAGGCGTCAACCCCGCCGTCACGGTCGAGAACCGTCACTTGATTGGTCGGGCTGCCAAATGCGTTGTTTGGGAAGAGGACGTCGTTGGCGATGATGAGATCAAGATCTTTCTCGGCCAGCTTCTGCCGGGCGTGTGCGAGGACGTCCGCCGTTTCGGCGGCGAACCCGACGCGGATTTGCGGTCCGTGGACCGTCCTGAGGATATCTGGTGTACGCGCGAGGTGAACCGTCCACCCTTCTTCGCTCTTCTTCTGTTTCTGGGAGGCGACCGTTTCGGCGTGGTAGTCGGCAACAGCCGCGGCCATCACCAAGACATCGGCATCGATCACCTCGTTCTTGACGGCATCCAGCATTTCGTCCGCTGTGCCGACACGGAGGACCTTCGTGCCCGCCGGCGGTTCGACGTCCATTGCGGCCG
>RXOA01000066.1 GCA_003979035.1 Candidatus Bipolaricaulota bacterium | reverse complement strand
CCGCCCGGACGGCTCCTACATCAAGTTCGACAACAATTCCGCGGTACTGGTCAACGCCCAGAACGAACCGATCGGTACCCGCATCTTCGGCCCGGTGGCGCGCGAACTGAGGGCCAAGAAGTTCATGAAGATCGTATCGCTCGCGCCAGAGGTGCTCTGAGAGCACGGGAGCGGAAGGGACGGTCATGAGGATCCGCAGAAACGACATGGTGATGATCATCACCGGCAAGGATCGCGGCAAGACGGGCAAGGTCATCCGCGTGATGCCGGACAGGGAAGCCGTTGTCGTCGAGCAGTGCAACATGGTCAAGAAGCACCAGCGCCCGACGCAGAAGAACCCCAACGGCGGGATCGTGGACATCGAGGCGCCGATCCACGTGTCGAACGTGCTGCTCCTCGATGGCAAGACCGGCAAGGGCGCGAGAGTTCGGGTGAAGCTGGGCGAGGACGGCGCGAAGGTCCGCGTGGCTGCCAAATCCGGAACCGTTTTTGACTAGGATGGACTGAGATGGGCGACACACCGATGCCACGGATGCGCGAGTACTACAACCGGGAAGTCCTGCCCGCGCTGATGAAGCGCTTCACCTACGGGAACCGGATGCAAGTACCCCGCTTGTCGAAGATCGTGCTCAACATGGGGCTCGGAGAGGCGATCCACAACGCGAAGGTGCTGGATGCGGCAGCGGCCGAAATCCAGCAGATCGCGGGACAGAAGCCCGTAATCACTCGGGCGAAGCAGTCGATTGCCAACTTCAAGCTCCGCGCAGACATGCCGATCGGCTGTCGTGTGACCCTGCGGCGCGAGAGGATGTGGGAGTTCTTCGATCGGCTGATCACTTTCGCGCTGCCGCGCGTCCGCGACTTCAAGGGAGTCCAGCGGAACGGATTCGACGGCCGCGGCAACTACACACTCGGAATCCGGGAGCAGATCATCTTCCCGGAAATCGACTATGACAAGATCGACAAGGTGAAAGGCCTCAACGTGACGTTCGTGACCACGGCGGCCACGGACGAGGAAGGCATGGAGCTGCTCAAGCTGCTCGGCATGCCGTTCCGCAAGTGAGTCCGAGAAGGAGCGAGAAGTGGCCAGGACATGCGCGTTCGCCAAGTTGAACAGGAAGCCGAAATTCAAGGTTCGGCATCGCAATCGCTGTCCCCTTTGCGGAAGGCCGCGGGCCTACTACCGCAAGTTCGACATGTGCCGGATCTGTTTGAGGATGCTGGCTCTCAGAGGCGAGATTCCCGGCCTGACCAAGGCGAGTTGGTGAGAGGACGAAGCAAATGACAGATCCGATAGCCGATCTCTTGACGAGAATTCGCAACGCCGGAATGGCGCAGCACGCCAAGGCGCGCATACCGCATTCCCGCATCAAGCAGCACGTCGTGGAAATCCTCGAGAGGGAAGGGTTCCTTTCCGGGGTCGAGATCGTGACCGCAGAGAACGGGCGGAAGGAAATCGTCGTGGGTATGCGCTACGTGAACGACAACAAGGTGGCGTTTCACGAGATGAAGCGGGTCAGCAGGCCGGGGCGACGCGTCTACTTCTCTGCGAGCGAAATTCCGCCGGTGAAGTCCGGGCTGGGAATATCCATCGTATCCACGTCAAAAGGGGTCGTTTGCGATCGGGAGGCCAAGAAGATGAACGTCGGCGGAGAGGTGCTCTGTACCGTCTGGTAACCGCCTGCTTGCGGTCGAGGTGACCAAATGTCGCGCATCGGAAAGAAGGCGATCGAGATCCCCCAGGGCGTCAAGGCGCAGATCGAGGGGCGGCGGTTCTCGGTCAAGGGACCCAAGGGAGAACTGACGCGGGAACTCCCCCAGGAAGTGGACGTCGAGATCGACTCGGCAAAGATCGTGGTGATTCGGAAGAGTCAGGATCGAAGGCACGGGGCCTTTCAGGGACTGGCCAGGTCCCTGCTCGCGAACATGGTGACCGGGGTTTTCCGCGGGTTCGAGAAGAAGATGCTCGTGGAGGGCGTCGGTTACCGCGTTGCGAAGGAGCAGGGCAAACTGGTGTTCAGCCTCGGATTCTCGAATCCCATCGACTTCCCGCTGCCCAAGGGAATCGATGCGGATGTCGGAGAGAAGGGTCTCCAGTTCACGATCAAGGGTATCGACAAGGAACTCGTCGGCCAGACGGCGGCAACGATCCGCGCGTTCCGGCCGCCCGAACCGTACAAGGGGAAGGGTGTCCGCTACGCTGACGAGACTGTCCGCCGCAAGGCGGGCAAGGCCGGCGCGAAGTAGGGGTATTGTGCGATGAGGACCAAGGCAGAAATCAGGGACTGGCGGAAGAAGAGGATACGCAAGAAGGTCAGCGGCAGCGAGAGCCGGCCGCGACTTTCCGTGTTCCGAAGCGCGGTTCACATCTACGCCCAGATCATCGACGATGCGCAGCACAGGACGCTGCTTGCCGTTTCCTCCCTGTCGAAGGAAATTTCAGCGGAAGGGGAAGGGGGCGACAAGACGGCTTTGGCGCGAAAGGTCGGTGCGCTGGTTGCGAAGAAGTGCCTCGAGAAAGACATCCGGAAGGTCGTGTTCGACCGCAACGGGTTCGTCTACCACGGTCGGATCAAGGCTCTGGCCGACGGTGCCCGGGCCGGCGGACTGGAGTTCTAGGAGCTCAAGATGGCGCAGCAGGAACAGCAGGACCTCCAGCCCGAGGTCGAAGAGTTCATCGAGAAGGTCGTGCACATCAATCGCGTGGCCAAGGT
>RXOA01000065.1 GCA_003979035.1 Candidatus Bipolaricaulota bacterium | reverse complement strand
TTTCTCGATCTTGGCGATAATGCCGACGGTCGAGCCCCGCCCCGACTGCTGCTCGACCAATGCGCGTAGCGCGACAATGTTCTCTAGGCTGCGCACAAACGAAAGCGCCAAGAAGTCCACGCCGTGGTCCAATGCGTGGCTGGCGTCACGCCGGTCTTTCTCGGTTAAGGCAGGAATCTTCAATGGGATCGCCGTGGAGCAACAGACGGCGGAGATCCCCACGCGCGAGCGAAGGCATCCTCCCGTACGCACCAATCCGCTTGCCTGGCCGGCTTGGCAGCGATCCACCGAGATCTCGAGCGCGCCGTCATCAAGCCGAACAAGATCGCCCGGCGAAAGCTCCGCGATCAGCTCCGGATGCGGAAGCGGGATCCACGTCGCGGATCCCGGAACCGGCCCGGGCGAAAGCACGACGCGCTGTCCTTCCCTCAATGGAAGGGGATCCGGATCCAATTGCCCGACACGCAGCTTCGGCCCTTGGAGATCGGCAAGGATGGCGATGTTGGCGTCTTCCTCCTCGGCAACCCGGCGGATGGTGGCGATCGTCCGCATTCTTTCATCGGCCTCGCCGTGCGAGCAGTTCAGCCGCGCCACGTCCATCCCCGCCCGAACAAGCGCTCGGATCGTCGACTCGTCGCTGGATACCGGGCCCAGGGTGCAGACCATCTTCGTGCGTGTTTCTCCCCGTTGGAGCGTCATGGATTTCAACCTCCGTCAGGGCAGAGTAGGCGATCGGAGGCGATCCGTCCAGTAGATTCGGCTGATGGCCGGCTCGCCAAACCTGCCGTCTGCCCCCGGGTCGATCGTTCGCTGCAAGGCCGACCGCCCCGCTGGCATCGCCCATGGGTTTCCGGCAAGCTTCAGGCATGCCGATGACACCGTATGACGCCCTCTCCGAAGATGCACGCTCGGAGCGGTTGCGTGCGTTGGCCCGGAAAGCCCTCGCGGCCTACCGGCTTCAGGAAGCACAGCTTGCGTGTCTGCGCAGCGGGGAAAGACCGCTTATCAAAGTCAGCGATCCTTCTGGAGGTCTCTTTGCACTCCGGCTTTGGCCGGCGGATCGAACCGCTGAGTCACTGGATCGAGAGCTGCGCTGGCTCACCATGCTACGACGAGACGCAGGGTTGAACATTCCGGAGCCAATTCTCTCTACATCCGGCGAATGGATCGGTCGCGTGGCAATAGCCGGTGTTCCGGGTTTTCGGCATGTCGTGCTGCTGCGTTGGGTGGACGGGCGTTTCTACGATTCTCAACTCTCGGCGGCACGCCTGAGAAACGTCGGCGAGCTCGTTGCTCAGCTTCACGCCCATGGGGCGGGTTTCGCATCGGCGCAGAGGTGGACGGATCCAGTTGAGCGTCCGGGGGCAGACAGAGTCGAAGTCCCGTCCATCATCAGGTTGAGTGAGTCCCTGCAGGATAGATCCGCGTGGGACGGGCTCCCGAGCGCCGTGAAAGAATCGGGGGAGCAAGCCATGCCGCAGATCGTTGACGCGATCGATCGCGTCTGCAACCCCGCCGAACAAGGAATGATTCACGGCGCCGTCCATCAGGAGCACTACCTGTTTCACGAAGGCGATGCAGGATTAATCGGGTTCTCCGGTTGCCGGATTGGCCATCCGCTGGAAGATCTTGGTACAGCTTGCCGCTTCCTCGGCAAGCGTGACGCCTACAAAGAGTTTCGAGATGCGCTGCTCGATGGCTACTTGAGCTTCCGCCAGGGTTTCTCGATGGCAGCCGCAGAGATCGAAGCAATCGCCGTGGTGCAGCTGCTTGTTGATCGCCGCGAGCGGTCGACTCCAAAGGGCGGAACACGAGGCACATCGCTCGCGTTCCATCTCGACAACATCGTTGATGTAACATCAGCGTAGATGGCAGATTCACCACAATTCCCAAGCCTAGCCGCCGACCCACTTCGTGGGGGAGACAAGCACAACGAATTCACTCGGCGGCATATACCCCGGCGGGAACTCGACGTAGTGGTAGCTCGTTGCTTGATAGGTCGCACCGCCCGCAACCGTCACCGTATCGTTGCACGTCACCCGCCAGACGTTCGAGCCGTCATCCGATGCCCAGTTGATAACGAAGCCATTCTCCATGAGATACGTTGCCACAAACATGTAGGGGATCCTGTAGAATAGCCGCCATGCGACCGTGTTCGACGCGCCATGATAGACACTCAGACCGTTTGTCGTGAACTTGTACGTGCAATTGACAAGGATCTCCGTCAGCAGGCTCTCCGTCTCCGCTCCGCTGTCCGTGGACACCGAATCGACGCCAAGGCTGAGATCGAACACGGGTTCCGGCTCTGCCTCAACCTGGATCGGGCGGGCATGCATCTGACCGTTCCCGCCCCAGGTCACCGGAGTGTCCCACCCATTCCGCGGCAAGAGGGACAAACTCCCGGGGTCTGTCGCCCGGAGCAGTTCGCTCGCCGTCATGTCTCGTCCCCAATAGGGCGCGAGATGCTCCGGGATATCTCCAGCACATGCAGCATACGCCATCGCGGACATCATGCCGGCAAGGATGAGCATCGTGCCTAATACATGTTTTCTACGCATCTTTCATACCTCCTTTCTCGCTTTATTATACTACATTTCGCGTTATTTTCAATCCGAAGGCACGGAGTTCGGATTTGACGGCATCATCCCGTGATCGAGTGTTTGCCGGGAGTCCATCCCGGCGAGCCGCCCTAGGGTGCGTCCGTTTTGCGCAGGGCGCTTCGCATGAGAATGACGTAGCTCCCGGCAAGAAGGAGAATCCCGAGCGGAAGAGGCACGAAGAGCGACATTGAAGCGCCGGCGGCCAGGACAAGGCCCGCAGGTGCGCGGTCGATCCGCGCTGCTTGACCAGCACGCATCATCAAACTCCCAACGACAACAAGCGATCCGCCAACAAGCACCATCGATGCCACGGCAGCAGCCAGCATCCCCATCGATCGCAGCGGGTACGCCGTCAGCGCGGCAAGCCCTAGATACCCGGCGGTCATCGTCCCGATCGCCGCCCACAGGAAACGGCGCCGTTTCCCCATAACCACTGTAAAAAAACCGATCCATGGCAACACAAGTAGAAGCGCCACGACCACAGCGAGGACGATCCGGGCGATCAGGACCCCGCTGGAAAGGGAACCCGGCGGCGGACGGCTCGCGATCCCCACATCGAGAAACGGAAGCACCCGGACCCAGCCGGATAGGGCGACCGACATCGGAGACCATGCAACCCATGGGGAAGCAAGGAGAACGACGACTGAGCACAGTGAGCCGACAACAATCACCACACGAGAACTTCGATGCGCCGTCATGATGACCTCCTGATGGCTTCAGATATTGGCCTTCTTCCTAGGATAGCGTCTTATCTCCGCATTGTCTAAACTCGCGCTCGACGGGCGGCAAAGAAAAACGGCCGCCCGATCGGACGGCCCGTCTTCTCCATATGAGACTGCGCGGTTGTGGCTCCTTGCTCAGAACCCCCAGCCGGCGGGGTCAAACGCCGGGAGGTTCTCCGGCGCGAAGACCTCGTCGGAGATCTCTGCATCCGGGCGATGTTGGTCGAGGATGGTGACCGTGGTCGAGCTCCCGTCGGTGACATTCTCGGCAAGCAGAATCTCAGCGGTCAATCTTCCTTCGAACTCACCGAGCGCCATGACCTGCATCGTGCTCTCGAGGTTGCCGAGGTCGTTGTAGCCTTCCATCCTCAGCATGATGAAGAACTCGGCGTCGACCCAGAGCACAGTCCGAAGGGTCTCGACATCGGCCTCCGCCTTGGCGGTCGATTCGATCTTGTAGACGGTTCGTGTGAGATCGCCGACCACGAGTCCTTCCTCGCCGAGGAGAACCGCGTCGTAATCGTTGCGGCGATCGTCATCCCCTAGATCCTCATAGGACAGGGAACTCCCCGCGAAGCTGCCGCCGCGCTCCTCCTCCGAGACCAGCTCCTTGGGAATCCCAAGGATTGGCAGATAGAGCCACAGACGGTTATCCGCATCGGCTCCCTCCGCTTCATGGGTGAGGAAGATCGTCCCTTGCACGTCGGCCGGCTCGACGAAGTAGATCAAGGAGAAGTCCGGCTTCCCGAGGGAGCCGAACAGGTTCGAAGCCGTCGTCCCATCGCCGTAGCTGTTGTCGAACCGAATCGTCGAAACCATGCTCCCAGCAGCCAGCAGATCGGCTTGCTCGTCCATGCGGTCGAAGATTTCGTCTGCCGTCATCGCGCCCGCAAGAACGCCGATCAGGAGAACCGTGGCCATTGTCATGGTCAGGCTCATTGCGCGCTTGAACATCATGTGCCTCCTTCGAGGTATCTACGCATCAGAATGCTGCTTCGTTTCTTGAACTAGTCTCGTTTCCATGCCCCGCGTCCGAGGAATTTCGGTGTCCACTGGACAAGGATCGCCGGAATGATGGAAATGGCCGACAGAGCACTGATGCCCATCGTCAACGCGATTTGCCATCCGAAGGTCCGTATTCCCTTGAACGACGCGAAGATCAGAATGAAGAACCCCAGCGCTACGGTGAGCGCATTGTAGGTGATCCCCCGCCCCGTTGTCTGAATGGTCTTCTGCAGTGAACGTTCAGCATTCTGATCCTTTCGATACTCGGTGCGGAAACGGGAGATGAAGTGGATCGAGTAGTCTACGCCAATCCCGACGGCGACGACCGAGACCATCAACGTCATGATATCGAGCGGCTGTCCCGTGTAGGCCATGATGCCCATGCTGAATGTGACCGTCAGGATAAGTGGGATCGCCGCAATCAGGCCCGCAACCACGGATCCCATCAAGATCATCACCAGGATCGACACCGCCGCGATTGTCGAAGCCAAGCCGATGAGCTGGCTCCGGGTCATCTGGGTGAAGATGCGATCCATCAATGTGGTTCCGCCGATCATGCGGACCCGCAGATCCCCATCTTCGGGGAAATGCTCGTCCAGATACTCCTGGACCAGACCTGCCAAGCGGGACACATTCCCTGAGGAGCCCATCTCATACATGCCCATGACGGTTCCGGCGCTGAAGTCTCCCAGCGCCATGTCACCCAAGGTCCCCCCTTGGAAGGTGAACAGGAGCAGAAGCTGCGCGACCATGTTCTGCTGATCCGGAATCACGTAGAACGCGGGGTCATCGGCATTGAACTTCTCGTTCATCTGCCGCACCAGCGTGGTCAGTGAGAAGGTCTTGCTGACGCCGTTCGCAAGCATGAACTCCTCCAACGCCAACATGGCGTTCAAGACCGCCGGGTCTTTGAGGCCGTCGCGGCGGCCCGTATCGAACTCCACCATGATGTTCATATCGCCGGAGAAGTACTCCGCGGTGAAGCCGAGCACCTGAACGGCTTCGTGATCCTTGCCGAGGAACTCCTCATTCGACGTCTCGACTCGAAGACGGGGGATGCCCGCCAGCATCACGACGAAGATGATGAGTGCGACGACCAGCACCGTCCTTCGATGTCCGACAATCACCTTTTCGAACCCCATGAGGACGCGGGTGAGCGGGCGAAGTCCTTTCTTCAGATCGCGGATCCGCGGTTTCTTGAGAAGCGACATCACCGCGGGGATGAGAACAAGCGAGAGCAGCATCGCCGCCATGACGCCGATCGCGGTCACCACGCCGAAGTGTCGCTGTGGCACCATGAACGCGGTCAACAGGGACAGGAAACCAACCGCCGTGGTCAGCGACGTCATGACAACGGGGCCCTTCATCTCATCCATCGTTGCCAGAATCGCCTCTCGCTTGGGACCTCCCTTGGCAATCTCCTCGTTGTATCGGTTGAGCACGTGGATCGCGTCGGCGATGCCGATTGCCAACAGCAGGATCGGTGCGATGAACGACATCGTGGTCATCGGGAACCCAAGAAGGACCATCGCTCCCATGGCCACAACCACCGACAGCAAGACAACGGCAATCGGCAGAAGAATGCCGCGGATCGTCAGAAAGCTTACGAACAGCAGCGCGACCATCACCAGAATGGCAAGCGGGAACAGAAGAGCCGTATCTGCTTCCATCTCCTCGGCCATCACCGTGTCGAAGTAGGCATCGCCGTAGATGAACAGCTCGTCTCCGTCCCCTCGATAGGTATCGACAATGTCCACGATATCCGGCGTCAGCGCATACTCGTCTGCGCCGACCTCGAGCTCGATGTTGACAAGCGCAGCTTGGCCACCGGAGCTGACAACACCGCCGACAAGGTTCTCATCCCCTAGAACGCGCGAACGGAAGATCTCCATCTCCTCGGGGGCTGACGGAGCCACGCCTCCAGGAGCGGCCTTGCTCACGCTCACGGCCGTCTCGCTCCCGATGATCGTCTGGGAGTTCAATGGCGTGGTGACACTCTTGATCCCGGGGATATCCTCGAACGCTTCTGTCATCTGCTCGATCTTCCGGAGGGTCGTGTCATTGAAGATGGTCTCTTCATTGAACAGCATGACCATGATGCCCCACGATTTGCCGTAGCGTTGCTCGGCTTCATCCATGAGCACGATAATCGGATCGTCGTCATCGAGGAATTCCCGGAAGTCCGTTTCCTGCGTCATGGACTGGATCGGGAACGCCAAACCGAGAGCGATAACGAGCGTTCCGACAATCGTCCAAATCGGGTGGTCCACGGCGAATCGTATCCATCGGTTCATGATCGAATTCATCTCAGCCATCCTTTCCACCTGTGAAGCAACGCCTGTTCGCCGAATGCGATCCAGCTGATCCCTTCCCACGCACCAAGCACCCGGTCGGCATGCTCCACACGCTTACCAAGTCCCGATTGGCCTCCAGGATTGAACCGTCTTCCGGCTGTCGCGAACCCCTGAGAGTCTCGGCTCTCATCGTCCCAATACGCGATCGACCGTTCCGTCTGCGCCGCTTGTCGGGGATGATCGCACGGTCGCCCCTACGGCGAGTTGCTGTCGGCGCAAGATCGCTCCCAGCGTTCGACGATGCCTTCGAATTCCCCGCGGAAGAAGTCGAAGAACGAACGCATCTGCACAAGAGACTCACGGGTCTTCTCGGGAGCATCGTCGAGCAGCGTCAATCCGCGATCCGCCAAATCGAGCATGAGCTCCAGGTATTGCAGCTTGTTGGCGAAGCTTGTGTTCCACGCGTTCCGTCCCACACGATAGAAGTGTCTTCGCTCGCCGGGGACGCTCGTCTTCTCGATCATCCCCAGCCGGATCAGCATCTGCGTCGCCATGCTGATCGAGCCATGGCTTGCCTGCAGCTCTGCCGAAAGCTCCTGCATCGACAGCATTGGCTTGCCGGAGATCAGAAGCGCCCCCAAGACACGGCCATACATCCGCGGGAGGCCGAATTCGTCCATTCTATCGCCGAATTCTTCGACGAATTGCTGTCTCTCCTGTTGTTTCATGGTCGCCTCAGTGGGATTGATGGGTTCTACGAATGGTACCTATTTCGGTAATGTCAGTCAAGTCTGACATTTCCGCACTCCGTGTGAAATGTGAGAGATCAACACCCAGCTGGCGCCAACGTCAGACAATCCGGTGGGAAGCGAAAACGCTGTGCCGTCACCGCGCTGCATGCCGGGATCGGCCTCTGTGAACAGGCGGACCGTCTCGCAGTGGGCCAATTCAGGCATCGCCGACATCTTTCATCCCGCAGTGTCATCGAGGGATAGGCTGCCGCCCCTGTCGTTTCGTCTCCGTATCTGCAGACACCCTACCACACGGCAACGGGTGCCGTCGCGCTGAGAATCGCGGGAGTGGACACACCATCGTCGCCGAGCAGGAATCCAGTCATGTACAGCCGGTATCTCCCATCGGCAAGGTGGACACACCGCGGATCAGAGAGGGACTGCACGGGAAGACCCGCGAAGTCATCAGGGCTTACGCGGATGCCCGCTTCGGCGGTGAAATGAACGCCACCGTCGTCACTGATCCAACTCACGATCCTGCCTGCGTCGCTTGTGTAAACCCTCATGCGGCCATCGGAGAGAACACACGTGCCGAACGAGCTTCGCGAATCGCATACGATTCCCGTGGCATCGCTCGATCCGAGAACCAGTCGATCCGGACTTTCCATCATCAACGGGGCCGTCAGGACTGCTGACATCGTTCCTGTTGCCACCGCAGACAAGAGGATCGTGTCACCCGATAAGTTGCTTAGGGCAAATGCATGAGATACGGCTCCGACTGGTAAGTCCCCGATCAGTTCAATCCGTTCCGGAACTCCCGAACACCCGGCACGGAGCGCCAGGAGCCCTTCCTCTCCTGAGACGAAGATTCGAAGCCATGTCCCCTCGACGCCGGGCCATTCAATCCACCGCGGGTCATGCACAAGATCGGAGTCTTCCACAAAGACCACCCCGTCCGGCGACGTGTAGATCGCCTCAGATCCTCCCTCGTCGCGCGCGACCACCACCACATCTTCGGAACCCAGATCGAGCCATGCTGCCTGGCATGTCGCTCCTTCAATCCGGATTGCCGGATCGCCGAAATACATGGTCTCAAGCAAAGCTGTCGGTACGCCAACAGCCGAGAAGTGCGCGGCCAGAAGAATCAACGGAAACAGCAGTGTAAGACGAGTGGACATAGGCTGCCTCTCTTCGATGGGAATGGGTGAGATCCGGCCCATCTTAGCACGTCTTGGCCTGTTGCTCCCGGCCGGCGCAGACTCCATCCGGGCGAGACACGGCAGCAACTCGAATCTTCACACTTCTGCAACAACTCTGACCATCCGCGTTGATAGCCCCCCGGTATCGTACGGCGCAATGCTTCGATCAGGGGAGAATCCAAGACAACGACAGGGAGAAGAATAATGAAACACTGGAAGACGTGGGGAAGCTTGTTGATGCTGTGCGTCATCGGGCTCTCGGGAGTCGTGGCTATCGGGCAGGAAACTCCGGAGCAGAATCGAGACGGGTTCCGCGGGACAGCCATGTTCGGGGCCACCGGTTTCAACGGCGGATATCTCAAGTACACCTACTCCGTAGCCAGCCCGGCCTCGATCGAGCCTTCGATATCAACCACTGAAATCCTTCCGCTGGGAGATGGAACCTACCAGACGTCCGCCTCGAGTACCTCCTTCGTCACATC
Organism: Candidatus Bipolaricaulota bacterium; assembly: GCA_003979035.1. Classification (GTDB taxonomy): domain Bacteria; phylum Bipolaricaulota; class Bipolaricaulia; order UBA7950; family UBA9294; genus RXOA01. The sequence continues at coordinate 7,101 of RXOA01000065.1, read as the reverse complement.
CGATCAAGTGGGTCTCGGGCTATTCGGGGTTTCCATGTTCGCCCTTGGTGTCAGGATTCCAACTGTCAATAGCGGGGGAACCGTCGATCTATCCCCTTTGGACTCGCTGGCAGAGGAGGTCCTCGCACCCAACCACGTCTATCTGCTTCCTGACGGTGGGAACCTAAAGACACTTGAGACCGGCGAGGTTGCCGATGTGGATGTCGTTTACGGAATCTACACCCACGCCGACTACGACAACGTCGTGATTCATCTGGCGATCGCCAGCGATCTGGACATTCGCAATCTCCTTCCGATGTTCCCATACATGGACTTCGAGTACTCCACAGCCGGAGAAGCGGGAGAGGAGCACTTCATGCGGTTCAGCGCTGTTGAGCTTGTTGAGTTCATCTGGGAGCCGTAGAGCCGTAGCACGAGGCGGGAGATCCATCGGAGGGCGTCATGCTTGTCTTAGAAGAGGTCCACAAGACTTACCACATGGGAGAAACGGAGGTTCACGCCCTGCGGGGCGTGGATTTGACGATTGAGGACGAGAGCTTCGTCGTGGTCATGGGACCGTCGGGGTCGGGCAAATCTACACTGATGCATCTGGTCGGCTGCCTGGACACACCAACCAAGGGCCATGTGATCTACGATGGGGCCGATCTGGGGGCGCTCTCTTCACGGCAGCGCGCAAACTACCGCGCCGACCAGGTCGGTTTCGTGTTCCAGAAGTTCAATCTGGTGGGAACGTTGACTGCGCTTGAAAATGTGGAACTCCCACTTCTCCTACAAGATGCCCCGGCAGGTGTGGCTCGAGACAAGGCCGCTCATGCCCTGGAAAGCGTCGGGCTGAAGAGCCGTATGAAGCACCGTCCGTCGAAGCTTTCCGGTGGAGAGCAGCAGCGCGTCGCGATTGCAAGGGCGCTGGTCAACGAACCCCGCTGGATCCTCGCAGACGAGCCAACCGGGAATCTGGATACAACAACCGGGGAGTACATCCTCGGATTGCTGGAGGGGTTTGTCGGAGAGGATCGTTCGGTCATGCTCGTCACCCACAACCCCGAGATCGCGAAGATCGCCGACGTTCTCGTCGAGATCTGTGACGGGCAGATCGAGTCGCTGACAAAAAAGTCCGTCAAGCAGGTGGTGACCTCGTGAAACTCAACCTCTGGAAGCTGGCTGCCAACAACATCCGCAGTCGCCGAACAAGATCCTGGTTGACAATCCTCGGAGTGCTCATCGGTGTGACGGCTGTGGTCGCGCTCATGTCGATCGGGTCGGGCGTTGAACAAGCGGTTCTCCAGCAGTTCGAAGACATCGGCTACGACATCCTTATTGTGACCCCCACGGGAGACGAAGGTTCCAGTATTGCAGCGACGCGCAACGCGATGATGGCGGGGATGGGAACAGAGATGCGCGGATCGATGCGTCCAGCTACCGAGATGGATACGGAAACCTCCGGTGGAATATTCGATCCTTCCGCGATCGGCCAATCATCCGATTCGCAAGGCACCGGTGAAGACTCCACGGTGGCCGGGCAGATGCCGTTCGCGTTCTCGGCGGAGAACGTGGATCCCGAACGCCTTGTGTCGATGGTTCCCGATGTCGTTCAGGCCGGCAACTACACCACCGCGGTCATGGGGGTGGAGGGGCCCGGCGCCAGCGGCTTCCTGCGCGTGAGCACACCGTCGGCTTCATTCCTGCAGGATTTCCCGTCGTTTCTCGGGGGCTGGAAGCTCGCCGACGGTTCAGGGTTCACGGATGTCGGAATCAATCAGGTCGTGGTCGGCGCACGAAGTGCCGACAATCTCGGCGTCAACGTCGGTGATGCGCTCATCATCCGGGATGAGCGGTTCGTCGTGTCCGGTATCCTCGCCCCAAGCGGCGTGGCGGAAGAAGGGGTCGAGTCGGCCGGAGAGCCGCAGACGGGACTCGCTCGAAGCGGAAACACGGTTCTGACCGGCGGACGGTCGACCACGATACTCACTGGGCTGACCAACACAGACGATGCTCTGTTCGTGCTTGAAGAGCGGGCAGCTGAACTGTGGGATGACCTCGGAGTGGCGACAACCATCGTGCGCGTTGCCCAAGGCGCAGATATCGATGCATCCAGGAACTCCATTGAAACCGCAATGAGCGCGGTCGGGACAGGGGTCAGTGTGATCTCCGTCGCGGAGATGGCCGGCAGTATCCAGAGCACGCTAGGGCTCATCGAGACCGTGCTCGCTTGCATTGCTGCTGTGGCTCTGCTTGTCGGTGCCGTGGGGCTGATGAATACGATGTACACTGCGGTGCTCGAGCGCCGGCAAGAGATCGGCATTCTGAAGGCCGTCGGTGCGACGGATGGGCAGGTCCTCACGCTCTTCCTCATCGATTCCGGATTGATGGGGCTGGTCGGAGGCGTTCTCGGATTGGGGATCGGAGCTGTTTTGAGTTTCGTCGGCGCCAGATTCGTCGGCCCCATGCTCGGAGTGACAACGTTCTCCCCGCTATTCTCCGCAGGGTTGATCTTCGGCGTGTTGGCGTTCTCCTTCATCCTTGGCGGAATCTCCGGCGCGTGGCCTGCGTGGCGTGGCTCGCGATTGAACCCCGTGGAAGCGTTGGCATCCGAGTAGCTGTTCTCCCAACGAAGATCTGAACGGGACAAAGCAACGGGACATGTGACGTGACGATTTCTCGCTTTGCCGCCTGCAATCCTCGGTTTCCGGAGGTCTGCCTCTGGAATCTGCACTACCAACTTCCCCGATGAACCCGCTCCGGCTTGTAGCGATCGGCCGGTGCGGGCTCGTCGGCTGGATAACCAACGGCAACCACGGCAAACGGAACGATTTCTTGCGGGATACCAAGGACGCTCCTCAGGGCCGTTTCCCGTTCGCCAACGGGGTGAACACCGCACCAAACCGCGCCAAGCCCAAGCGCTCTTGCAGACAACAGCAGATTCTCCGTGGCGGCCGAGCAATCCTGAACCCAGAACCCGTCATATTTCTCCAGTCTCGGGTCGCCACAGACGATGATCGCCACCGGCGCTTGCTTGACCATCTGGGCATATGGATGAACCCGCGCCACCCCGACTCGCTTTTCCGAGGATCGGATGACGAGGAAGTGCCACGGCTGCTCATCTCCTGCCGAAGGAGCGGCCATAGCTGCCTTCAACAATCTCTCCACGACGTCCTCGGGCACAAGGCGATCCTGGTAGCGCCGAATGCTCCTCCTCCCGATGATGACGTCCATTGCGTCCATGCTCACACCTCTTTGCACCATTGGGCGGCACTTGACTCGCTGCGACGGAGAGACTTGCGGAACACCAGGAACCCGGCGTCGGGGCGGGTTTCCTGGAGTTCGAACCCAAGGCGCTCGTACAGCGATCGCGCTCGCTGATTGGAGTCGTGAACGCCCAATTCGATCGAGTCCACTTGGGCGGCGAATTCATGTTCGAGGTCGCGCAACACCGAACTTCCGATCCCACGCCCTCGATAGACAGGATCGATGACCAATCCGTGGACATGGAGTCGAGAACCGCGCTTCTCAATCCATACAAACCCGACCGGAATCCCCTCACGGTCGATCGCCCGAACCTCGCCGACGGCGCACACCATGTCGCGCAGACAGCTCCAATCAAGCCCCATTGCGATGAGCGTCGGTTCAAGATACGCTCCGGTCTTCTCTTTCATCATCGAGAAGAACCATTCATACTCGTCCATCCTGGGAACCCGGTAGTCCATGCTTGCATCCATCCTCGCCTCTATCCTAGGGATTGCCGGGGCTTCTGTGAAGGCGCGAAATTACGGGAAAGGATTGAAAATGATGAGATCCATGAGGGGAAGAGGCACGCGCGCCTCGGGAGCCTCCATTCCCCAATGGCCTGTGAGCTCAGATGGGGAGGCAGGAACTCACTGCACGAGAATCCTCAGGACTCCCACACAAACAGGGTCGAAGTAGCGCGACCAGAACCTGGAGGCCGATGTATTCATTGATTCGAAGTCCACAGCACAGCGGGCATATCCCTGCTCGCGAGCCCATGCGACGGCCGCTCCAAGAAGTCGCAATCCAAAATCACGGCCTCGAGCGGACGGACGGACGAAAGCCCCTGTGATGCTCGCGGTTCCGGGATCTCGGATGATCGTACACGCGTTGTTGCTCGCAGGACCGATCTCAAGATACCCGACAATATCGCCTTCGCAACAAGCAATGAACACCGCTTGCGAACGATCGTCAAGCTTGTCGGTTACCTCTTGCAGATTCGAAAACGAATGATCCGGAAGGTAGATTGGGGACGAGGCAAGATGCGTTTGGAGATCTCGAATGAGCTCATGGAGGACATCCCGGTCAGCGGGCGTTGCTCGCCGGACAGCGATGTTGCCGCTTGGGGCGCTGACAGACACCCTGGTTGAATTCGGATCCAGATCCGCGTCGGAGCTTAAAGCCCGCACACCATCCACCGTCGCCATGCCAAACCCGAGCCGGTTCCATCCGTTCAGCGCATCCTGGTCGAAGGCGAACTGCAGCACAAGATGGCCCACAGCCGCGCCCTTTCCGCACCACAGATCCGCCACGGCGGCATAGAGGCGCTCGTGAAGCCCCTGACGATCTTCCTCTCCCGCCCCGTTTGCCCATTCCGGGCTCAACCACGTTGGAAAGCCACGGAATGATTCAATCTCAACCCCAACCACGAAACCGACAAGCCGGTTGCCCTTCAGCGCCGCGGCTCCGGCACCCTGTTGCTCCAGTTTTCTCAGACGCGGCGTGAAGACGCTTGGATCCTCGTAGCATTCCGGCAGTGCCGGGATCACGGAACGCATTGCCGCGTAGCGCTTCGCAACAAGTGCCGCCGCAACCAGGACGTGTTGAGGACCGAATTCGGCAAGCGTCACGTTCAATGTGAGACGCCTCCCTCGCCGTGGCTCTCCATCTCTTCCTCGGAGAACCACCGCCGCTGATGATTGAGCGCCTCCTTGCTGCGAAACGCTTCCTCAAGGCCGATCCCGTAGCGATTGGCGATCGCGCAGACATAAATGAAGACATCGGCTAGTTCATGCTCGATCTCACCGATAGGCGAGGCCGGATCTACCTTGAGCCCTTCGGAGCGGCGGACCGCTTTGAACAGCTCGCCGATCTCCTCGCCGAGGAGCAGACACTTCTCGGTCGCCGTCTGATTCTCGAACCCACGTTCTCCCTCCAACTCAGCCACGTATCGCTGGAAGTCTTCCAGCGTGGGATCATCTTGTAGCGTGGGCAATGGGTGCTCCCTTCTCCGATGTCGCGTCGCAAATCCCGCGCAGAGAATACCACGTGTCACCGCCTGAAATCACACGTCGATGGCCACTCCAGAAAGAGATCCCGGCGTCGGGCTCCATCTTCAAGCCTTGAGACGCCAGGATTCTCTCTTTGCGGAGAGAGAGCGCTCCGCTAGCCCACTTCTCGAATGCGAAGGACCTCTTGACCTATGGTTTCAGCCTTCCGAAGCTTCTCGGGAAGCACCGCAATCGGAACATCACGTCCAGTTTCAGGATCGAACGTTTGACAGGTCAGCGCGTGGCAGCGACTTCCACACCAAGACGTGACCCGCTGCAGCCACTCCACCATCGATCCGTAGAAGCTCCGATACGTGACGAACAACACGAAGTCCTTCCCGCCGAAGTGTTCTCGCGAGACGATCGCCTCCAGCCGGTCGAACAGCGTCTTGAGCTGCGAGGTCATGTAGCCCCAGAACATCGGGGCTCCAAGAACGACGACGTCTGCTTTGGAGAATGCCGGATAGACCTGCTGCATGGCGTCATCGATGACGCACCCGCCGCCACTTAGGCACTCCCCACACGCACGGCAGTGAGCGATGTTCATGTCGATCGGCCGGAAGTGAACCGTGTTGTGCTCGGCCTCACCGCCGATTCCTTCCAGAAACGAGCTGATCAGCGTATCGGTGTCGCCTCCAATGTGAGCGCTGCCATGGAGCACCACAACATTCATCCTTCGCCTCCTCTACTCGCTCCAGATCCTATCCTGAGTCGATGCCGTCTCGGCGTCGTCGCACGTCGGTCAAATCCCGGGCATGCTCGCGGCGAACGGTCCCGCGATCGGGAAGTCTCCGGATCATTCGATCGACGTCAGCTCGATGATCTCGACACGCACTCCGGGCAGAGGGATGGCTTCGGCCGTGGATCTACGGCATTCATTCAAGCATGCCCGGCGATCGGAGGTCTGCCCCAGATCCTCGGGAGCGAGAAGCTCCAGCAGAGCGAATGTCGATCGCCCGTAGGAAGGAGCGATGGCGCCGGGGTTGATGAACAGAACGTCTTGCCACTGTTTGACAACGGGGACATGGAAGTGTCCGAACACGATGATCTTCGTATCGGGCAGCTGTGAGGCCATCGCTTGGTAGAACAGCTCCATCTCGGGCTGGTCGTACCCCTGCCCGATGTACTTCCGCTGCAAGGCATGTCGCTGATGGCCATGCTGGAGTCCGATCTTCCATCCGGCCGCGTCAATGGTGGCTTGCTTCGGCATCGCAGAGCTGACTTCAGGCGGATCCATGTTTCCGGCCACCGCGATGGTAGGAGCGATCTGCTGTAGCGCTGCAAGCACGTCCATGGACGTCAGATCACCGGCATGGAGGATCCGATCGACATGAGCTTGCTTCAATTGATCCAGCAAGGATCGAGGAAGCCTCTTGACAGACGTGGGGACATGCGTATCCGAGACAAGGCCTAGCTTCATCGTAGGCTCATTCTATGGCAAGATCCGCTGCATCACCGTTTGATCGTCGCCAACCGGCATCCCCGACGTCGCGAAGGATGAGATCGTGCATCCTCCCGCTCAGATCCCATGCCCCGTCCGCCATGTTCGATAGGATCACCAGGTTGACATCGTAGTCAGGGAAGTAACGCATCACGGCGCTGACACCAGCGTTGTACCCTTCCTTCTGGCAGAACAACACGTGACCGCTTGGCTCCACATGGAACCACATCCCGAGGCCGTAGTGCATCGCCCATCCGCCGCGCTGCTTGTAGAAGATCTGGGCCGGAAGAACTGCTCGGCCAGCCATGGCGACAACAGACTTCCTGAACGAACGGCTCGCAGGAAGCGGTCAAGATCCGCTGCGGTGACGTAGGCTCCACTGTCCGG
>RXOA01000064.1 GCA_003979035.1 Candidatus Bipolaricaulota bacterium | reverse complement strand
TTCGGCTGCTCGTGGATCTCCTTGAGCATGAAGTGTTCGTAGCCGCCTTTCTCGGCGGCGTCCATGCCCTCCGTGAAGCGCTCCGGTTCGCGATCGACAACCGCGCCGTCCTCGACTCGGCGAATCTCGAAACGGTCATGGTGCAGCGTCACCAGCTCCCCGTCGCGCACGCGGACGATTCGATCGGTCAACGGGAGGATCGAGGGAAGATCGGATGAAACGCAGCAGAACCCGTCTCCGACCCCAATCACCAACCCCGATCCCTGCTTGATCGCGTGCAGAACATCCTCGCCATTTTCCGCACCGGCCCGACCGATGATGAAGGCGTAGTCCCCTTCCAGATCGCGAGAGGCCTTCAGGATGCTCGCCTGTACACTGTGTCCTTGATCGACGTACTGCTCGACGGCGTGAACGCAACTTTCTCCATCGTTCGTTCCGCGGACGGTCAGCCCTGACGCGATGAACCGCTCGCGCAGAGAAACGTGGTTCACAATGTTCCCATTGTGCGCTCCGACCAGGTCGCCATCGGAATCAATGTGGGGTTGTGCATTGGGTTGAGATGGAGCGCCAAACGTCGCCCACCGCAGTTGAGCGATCCCGCGGACTCCGATCATCTCGGCAAAGTGGAGTCGGTCATTCACATCGTCAATCTTCCCCGCATCTTTTCGTAGATCGATCCGCCCTGCCTGATCGATTGCTGCGCACCCCACCGAGTCGTACCCTCGATACGCCAGCCGGCGCGATGCTTCCAGGAGGATCCGGCCAAGAACCTGTTCCTGCTTCACGACGATGCCAAAGATGCCACACACAGTTCTTCGACCACCCCATCTTAGTCTCGGATTGAATGGGATTGTAGCGCGGTTTTCATCGGGAGCAACGCTCGCGTTCGCTGGTGCGCGGCACGCGAACACCGTACCATTAGCGGCATTATGGTTCGCAGCGCAGTCCTCTTCGATCTTGACGGAACCCTCTGGAACGCGCCGATCGATTGGCGGGGGATCCGAGACGCAATGGGGCTTTGCTTCACAGGCGAGCCGATTCTCCAGCAGATCATGGGCCTCGCCGAGACCCGCCGCAAGGCGGCACTGGCGATCCTTCAAGAGCATGAATCACGCGGCGTCTCGGAAGGAACCTTGATCGCGGGCGCCGGCAGGCTTTTCCGCTCCCTGCGTTCTGCGGGCGTGCTGTGCGGTCTCGTGTCCAACAACGCGCGCAAGAACGTGGATGCGGTGCTTCGCTTGACGGGCCTGCAATTCGATGCGGTTTTCTCTCGGGATGAGGTCCCCTCCAAGCCGGCCCCGGAAGGGTTCATCGCAGCGATGCGACAGCTTCAAGTTGAAGCAGAGAACGCGGCCATGGTCGGAGACACCCACTTGGACGCCGTCGCCGCCCACGCCGCCGGGATCCGGCGGATCATCCTTGTGTCGCCTCCGGCATGGTCCGCCGATTTGATCCCCGAGAACATCCATTGGCAACTCGCACCGGATTTGGAGGCTGTTCGACGGAGACTGATGTCGGATCTGCCTCGTCCCGGGTTCGCCCCGCCGATGCAGCCCCCCAACGAGGAGACAAACCATGATGCTCGGTGATCCTGATCGTCGCGGCATCCCTCACCATGGCGTACGAAGGATGTTCCTTCGGTTCGGAATCCGCGTGCTGTGTAGGCTCCTAATCCGACTGCGTGTCGAAGGCGCGGAACGAGTTCCCAAGTCGGGGCCCCTCCTGATCGTCGCCAACCATTTTCATTTCGCCGACCCCGTCGTGATCATTCGATCCGTCCCCGGACAACTGGAGTTTCTCGGCGGGGCCCGGCTGCCCAACGCCCCGCGCGCCATCCGCTGGATTCCGAGAATCTGGGGATACTACGCTGTTCGACGGGGAACCGGTGCGCGAACCGCCCTGCAACATGCCGAGGAGCTCCTCCGTCGTGGCGGCCGCATCGCCGTGTTTCCCGAGGGTGGCAGCTGGGCCGGTGTTCTGCGACCTGCGAGGCCGGGTACGGCGTTTCTTGCCGTGCGCACGGGCGCAACGGTTCTTCCGGTAGGGATCGACGGAATGATGAACATCTTGCCGATGCTGCGCCGCTTGCGGCGGGCAACCGTCACCATCCGCTTTGGGGACGTCATCGGTCCGTTCGAGGCGAGCGGGAAGGGACGTGAGCGCCGGGCCGAGCTCGATGAAATCGGAGCCGTCATCATGCCGGCCATCGCCCGCCTTCTTCCCGAAGAACGTCGAGGTGTGTTCTCCGGGAACGAAACCATCCGTGCGGCAGCCCAGGAAGCGGCGGCCTATCCATGGGCGCCGAAGAGACGGGAGCGACCCTCACGCTAAGCCGGTCTTGATTCCTTGTGCTCGATCAGAGTATTTTCTTCGGACTATGACAACGAGTGCGAGTGCAGGAACGGCGCGTGTCGCCCGTCGTGAGCGTTGGGCTTGGTACATGTACGACTTCGGAAACTCCGCCTACGCGGCGGTCGTTCTGCTGGCTGTCTACTCCGCATACTTCAAGCAGAGCGTGGTCGGCGGTGCGGTCGGCTCGTGGTACTGGGGACTGGCGCTGGGAATCGCGATGATCGTCGTGGCGATCACCTCCCCGTTTCTCGGTACGCTCGCCGATGTGACGGGATCGAAGAAGACGTTCCTCTTGCTCTACACCGCACTGGCATGCCTTTTCACCGCGGCGCTGTTCTTCGTCACCAGCGGGCAAATCGCGCTGGGGATGGTTCTGTTCATTCTCGCCGAAATCGGCTATCGGAGCGCCCAGGTTTTCTACAATGCGATGCTGCCCGAAATCGCCGCTCCGGATGAGATCGGCCGTGTCTCGGGGAAGGGATGGGCGATCGGTTCTGCCGGCGGGATCGTCTGTCTTCTGATCGTGCTGGTGCTGATGCAGATCTTCCCGGGCGCGACGATGACTCGGCTTTCGTTCCCTCTCACCGCGGTGTTCTTCGCCGTGGCGGCCTTGCCGCTACTCTTGATCGCCCGCCGCCACGACAGCTCGTCGAAACTTCCCGCAGGAGAGACCTACTTGACGTATCCGATCCGCCGACTGGGCCGGACGATGCGCCAGGTGCACTCGTTCAAGGACTTCGGCAAGTTCCTTCTTGCTTTCCTCATCTACAACGACGCCATCATCTCGATCATGAATTTCGCCGCGATCCTCGGCGGCGTCCTGTTCGGCCTCGAGCAAATCGGCCTCATTCTGTTCATGATTATCGTTCAGGTGGCGAGCATCCCTGGAGCGTACGTCATGGGACGTCTCGTGGATCGCGCCTCGGCGAAGCGAGCGATCCTCGTGTCACTCGTCCTCTTGTTGGGCGTCGTCATTGTGCTGTTCTTCACGCACTCGACCCTTGTATTCTTCATTCTCGGCGCCGTCGCCGGCTTCTCCCTGACTGGGATGCAATCGGCAAGCCGGTCCTTTGTCGGCATGCTGAGCCCGAAAAAGCAGGCGGCCGAGTTCTACGGGCTGTTCGCCGTAACCGGGCGCACGTCGTCCTTCATCGGACCATGGCTGTTCGGCTGGATCGCCGCCAAGGCAACGATTTGGATTCAGAACGGCGGCCGAACGGCGGTTGCGGCGGAGCAACTCGCTCATCGATATGCGTTGTTCGTCCCGATCGGGTTTCTCCTTGTGGGCGGGCTGCTTCTTCTCTGGGTCAACGAGAAACGCGGCCGCGCCACCGCTCAAGCCATGAACGACAGCCCCGAATCGATTCGCTAGATCAGCCGGCGGGGTCGTCGATGTCCGCTCCGATGTGGAACCCCTGCTGACGCAGGGGTTCCGTTAGCTCGGTCGGCTCGGCCATCCACTGCCCCCATTTGCGTGAGATGTGTTCGGTCCAGCTGTAGGTGTCATAGGTGAAGGTTTCGGCCCGCCCCCCTTCGAGCGGAATCATCGCCCCGGCTTCGCGGTAGTAGTCCTGGGCCAGATAGCCTTCGTCCATCTCCCGCATCGCGCGCTCGATCGTCTCCTCATCGGAGATGCGGTAGCGCCCCTCGTGCAGCGACACGTCCAGCGGGTAGCGGGGACGTGTCGGCGGTGTCTCATCGGGATAGCCAATCGTCAACTGCACCACCGGGAACACACGCCGCGGAAGACTCAGCCGATCCGCAAGCGCCTTCGCCATGAACGGCGCCGCCCCAAGGAGGCAGGTCCCGAGTCCGAGGCTTTCCGCGGCGACAATCATGTTCTGCGCCATCAACGACGCATCTTGAATTCCAAACCACAACATCGAGAGATCGTGTGTGACCACGGTCCAGTTCCGTTTGGCCATCACCCTCTCCATCCGCGCCATATCGACGCACAAGGTGAACAACAGGGGGGCGTTCCACGGGTTATGGCGCGCGTCACGCACAAGCACGACGCTGGCCAGCTGTCCCGAGAACGGTGCCTGTTGGCCGGCGCGGACGATCGCCTCGACCATCTCATCCGAAGGAACATCCGCGGTGTAGCGACGAATCGAGCGGTGTGCGGCAAGCACTTCAAGCACGGGATTGCCCATCAGAGCCTCCTTGTCGGCGTGATCGGATGGACCGCTCGGCTCGTTGGCCAACGGCGAGCGTTTGCAGCATCCGACCGTCTATAATGAACCCTATGTTCGCGCAGGAAGCAACCATCAAACGCGTCAGCACTGTCTTCCACTATCTGGGAATCGTCTGCTTGGGATTCGCAGTGCTTCAGGCGCTCCCCCTTCTCATCAGTTCGATCTTTGCGGAGACAGTCCGTTTCCCGATGAGAATCTACATGATTCCGGCGGCATCGGCCGCCGCGGTCGGCATTCTCCTGATCTCCGCGTTCCGTCCGCACCGACTCTCGGCGGGAGCTGCGATGGCCGTTGCAGCGATCGGATGGATCGGTCTCTCAATGCTTGGCGCACTCCCCTACTGGATTGCACTCGATCTCTCCTATCTTGATGCGCTCATCGAAGCCGTCAGCGGGCTAACGACAACCGGAGTCACCGTGCTCCGCGGGCTCGACGGACTCCCCAACAGCTTGCTGTTCTGGCGTGCGATGACTCAATGGGTCGGCGGCTTGGGGATCTTCACCCTCTTTTTGACCGTCGCTCTCCGCGGTGAGTCTCACGGCCTGCTCGCAGTGGAAGCGCACACCGCTTTCGCTCAGCGGCTTTCCCCGGGACTGTTCGCGTCGCTGCGCAAGCTCTGGCTGCTTTATGTCTGTATGACCGTCGTGTGCGGTGTTGTCCTGTGGCTCGAAGGAATGTCCCCATTTGACGCGGTCGCTCACGCACTCACGACCGTCTCCACCGGCGGCTTTTCCACACACGACGCGAACATCGGCTACTTCAGAGCCGCCGGTTACGAGCAAGCAGCGGCGATCGAAGCGACGATTGTGGTGTTCATGCTGCTCGGAGCCACAAGCTTTCTTCTGCTTTGGAATCTACTCCGAGGAAAGGTTCGACGGCTGTTTGCCAACGGCGAGCTTCGCGTTTGGCTCCTGATGATGGTTGGAGCGGGAATTGTCGTGTGGGTCGGCGCCGGTGCAGCATCAGAAGGAAGCGTGTCGCGAAAGCTTGGCGAGACCGTGTTTCACGTTGCCTCCATCGGAACATCCACGGGGTTCACCACACGAGCCCTTGCCGACCCTTGGTTCTCCGATGCGGGACGGTTGGTCCTCATCGGATTGACCGTCGTCGGTGGCTGCATCGGGTCCACTGCGGGGGGATTGAAGGTCCTTCGCGTCACTCTTCTGACACGTCTGGCACGACACCAATTGCTGCGCTCAACCCGCACGCCGCACGAACACCCCATTCTCATTCATGACGGCGCTGTCGTCGGCCAGCTCTACATGGAGCGCAC
>RXOA01000063.1 GCA_003979035.1 Candidatus Bipolaricaulota bacterium | reverse complement strand
GCTGTTCGCGTTTGACAAGCCCTTCTTTCCTGCGGACACCCACATCGCACGCGTCACGAAGCGTTTGGGATGGGTCGATCCTGCGGCGCGAGATCCCCACGATGCGCTGAACGCCCGAATCGCGGCGGATCCGCTGCTGATGAAGAAGCTCCACCTGCTGTTGATCAGGCTGGGACGAGAAGTCTGTCGTGCGAGACGTGCGGTGTGCGGCATGTGTCCTCTGCATGACGTATGTCCGACGGGGGAGGAAATTCAAGCGGAAGGCGGGGGAGACCTTGCGCTTCCCGGAGAGGCCGGATGAGCGAGAACAGAGTCGATCATTGGAGTCGAGAACTCGGCGGGATGCTTGTCGACCGCTCGTGGCGTGTCGCGGTTGCGGAATCTTGTACGGGGGGGCTTGTTGGCAGCGCAATCACCGACGTTCCCGGATCGTCGGCGTACTTCGCCGGTGGCGTGATTGCCTACAGCAACGAGGCGAAGACCAAGCTTCTTGGGGTCTCGGAACGGACGATCTCCGACTGCGGCGCCGTGAGCGAAGCGGTGGCATCCCAGATGGCTGCGGGATGTCAGACGCTTCTGGGCCTGGGGGTCGAAGTGGGCGTTGCTACGACGGGGATTGCTGGCCCCGGTGGTGGCACGGAGGCGAAGCCGGTCGGGCTTGTCTACGTGGCCGTCGCGATCAAGGGGGATGTCGCCGTTCGTAGTTACCGGTGGAACGGGAGTCGAATCCAGAACAAGCAGTCCACGGTTGAAGCGGCGCTTCGGCTTGCGGTGGAGATGATGGCGGCCGGTCCGCGGTAGCGTTCCTTCCGGGAGAGCCTTTGCTTCCCGGATGCCTGGAACAATCGGTGGGGACATCTGTGCTTGAGTGATGCGGCAGAAACACGTTAGACTTCTGTAGAAATGGGCAATCGGCTGAGGGTCAGAAAGACAGTCACATATACGGTCTCTGTCGTCGTCGGGCTTGGGCTTCTCGGCGGCGTGTTGTACTGGGTGGGCATCGGAGGAATCCTCGCCCAACTCTCCGCTCTCGGCGTGGTGGGGATTCTGGCGGTTTTCGCAAACGTCGTCTTGTCGATGATGGCCTATGTGCTGAGCTGGTGGATCATCCTCCGCATCTACGGGGTAGATCTCCCCCTTCCGACCGTGATTGCATCCCGTCTCGGGGGGTATGCCGTCTCGTATCTCACGCCGACGCTGTATTTCGGGGGAGAACCTGTTCGGGCAATCATGGCGATGAAACGCACGTCGGCGACGGGGCCGAGAGTTATCGCAACGATTGTCGTTGAGCGGTTTCTCGGCGGGATAGCGGTTCTTGTCTTCCTGATCATCGGCACGTTCTCGGTAGCCCTTCACCCGGAGATTGAGGCGAGCAGCCGACGCGGTGTCTTCGCCGGGATGGCGTTCATTTCGTTCTGGCTGCTCATCGGGTTGGTGAACTTCGCCTGGAACTTCAAATGGGTCAGTCGGGCAATTCGCTGGCTGAAGCACCCGATCCCTCGTTGGAAGGTCGGATTGGATCGTGCGGCGAACAAGGTGTCCGAGACCGAAGACGAGATCGCCAACGCGTTCTCCCACCATTGGCGGGGAACGGTGCTTGCATTCCTGATCCAGCTTGTCGTGACATTCCTGGTTTTTCTTCGGCCGCTGATCTTCTTCTACTTCTCGTCACAGCTGATCTTCACGCCGGGACAGCTTTGGATCCTGTTCGTGTTTAATCTGATGCTGTCTTTCCTGTTGTGGATCACGCCCGGGGGGTTGGGAACGAGTGAGGCGGCGATGATCGGCATCTTCAGCTTGGTGGGGGTCGGCAAACAGGGCGCTGTTGCCTACAGCCTGATCTTCAAGGCGGTTGAGTTTCTGTTTGTGGCGGTCGGGATAATGGGCGTTGTCCGCCTCGGACTGTCGCAGGTCGGCTCCAAGCGCACTCGGGCGCGGGTCGCCTCCGGGGAGAGCGAGCGCGAACACGGCCTTGATGACTGAGTAGTTGGCGCCGGGAACGCAATACTTCAGGCACGACAATCGTAGGCGCAAAGCCAACGGATAAGATCCTAGGGGGCTTCAATCCTGGTTGAGAAGACGAGGCTGACTCCCACAGCGCCAGCGAGCGATCCGACGACGATTCCCAGCGGGATGTCCAGTAGAAGGACGGCCAGAACACGGCCCCCATCGGCCAGCAAAGTCGATGTTGCCAGGACTCCGTCAGGGGAGGTCAACGCGGCGGTTCGAAGCAGCAACACGACAACGATGACCAAGACAAGCGACATCAACGCCCCAAGAATCGCAACGAGGAAGAGCGGGACAAGCACCGTTGCGTCGGGGGCACCTGCCAGGCGCAGAAGCTGCAGCTCACTTGAGAACGCTTCAAGAAGGCGCCGGTAGGCGAACCGTGAAGCGGCAAGTGTTCCGATGATGCCCAGGACAAGCATTGACAACAAGAAAGCTCGCGCAGTCAACGGGACGGTGGCCTTGAGTTCGCTCGTTGGCGCATCCGCCGTTTCGACCTCGGCGACCGCCTCCAAGCCTGAAATCGCCTCGCGCACGGCGCCAAAGGATTCGCCTTCGACAAGAACAAGGAATACCCCTGCAGTCTGCTGTGGATGGAGTTCTTCCCCGAACAGGTAGTTGGCTTGCGTTACGCCGCTGATGGATCGGACGTTGGTATAGACGGATTGAGCTTCATCCGTGGTTGCTGTCGGAACAAGGTGGACAATGAGCCTGCCGGAGGTCCAATTGATCGGCTGAGAATCGTCGGATGCGGGCGCAAGGAGGAAAAACGCCGAGAAAACGAACAACGTGATGAAGATCGACACAAACGCAAGGATGAAGATCGACACGACCTTGCCCCGGATTGCGCGCATCAATTCTCTACAGATGTAGGGGAATGTACTCATGAAGACACGACCCTTCCATCGGCGAGTTGTACGACACGGAACGTCTTCTCATGCATGGGAGGGATCTCTCGCGTTGCCAAGACAGTTGTGAGATCCCGTTCCCGAAGCTTGTTCAGGAGCCCGCAGATTGCCGCGACTCCCTCCGAGTCGAGCTTGGCAAACGGCTCATCCAGAAGCAGAAGAACAGGGTCCGTGCACAGCAGGAGAGCCAATCCCACCCTGGCCCAATCGGCGGCGTCAAGCGACTCCGGGAGTGACGACAGTCGGGAAGAGAGGCCGACCTGCTCAAGGGCGATCAGTGCCCTTTCCTCGGAAGCTTCCCGAGGGTAGCCCAGAGCGCGTAATTTGAACATCAGATTGTCCATCGGCGTTCGATTGAGCGGAATGAATCCGCGTGGCAGATACCCGATCCGCTGACGCAGTTCGTATGCCTTCTTGCGGCTCATTCGCGCGATGTTTCTTCCGTGGACGAGGATCTGCCCGCGCTGGGGCACAACGTGCGTGGCGAGAAGCCCCATCAATACAGACTTGCCTGCTGCAGCGGGGCCTGTGATCAACAGCAATTCACCGCGATCGACGCGAAGATGAATGTCATCAAGCACCTTCAATCCGTCTTCATTCAGGAAGTGCAGTTCTGACACCTGAACGATCACGGACATCGGGCGATCACGAACCTTTCTTTCCCGGCGAGATCTCTTCGGACTTGTTCGATTTCAAGACCGATGCCGCCAAGCAAGGTCACGACGGCTTCCCCCTGCGCGTCTCCGATCTCCAGCAGCAGCTTCCCGCCGGGCATCATGTGCTTGCGCACCCCCTGCGCGAGGTTGCGGATCGATGCAAAGCCCGACTCGCCACCGTCGAGGGCTATCCGCGGCTCGTGATCACGGACCTCGCGTTGCAGCGTCGGCAGATCCTCCGTGTCGATATATGGCGGATTGGAGACAATGACGTCAAATGTGCCATCGATCGACGCGTCCCAATCACTCTCGATGAATTGAATCCGGTCGGCCACATTGAGTCGAGACGCGTTCTCTTTTGCCAGCGCCAGCGCGTCGGGGCTGATGTCGGTGGCCATGACACGTGAGAGCGGAGCATACTTGGCAAGGCAGATGGCGATAACTCCGGAACCTGTCCCGAGGTCGAGCAGCGTCGATGGGCGATCGCGGGGAACGACGTCCAATGCCAGCTCGACCAGTTCCTCCGTTTCGGGGCGCGGAATCAGTGCTGTCGGGCGCACCCGAAACGAGAGGCCGAAGAACATGACCTCCCCGGTAAGCTGCTGTACGGGAACACCGTGATGGCGCTTCTTGACGATTTCCCGAAACCGGTCCCGTTCGGCCGGACTGAGCGGTTTGTCGGGGGAAAGGTAGAGTTGGAGCCGTTCCACATCAAGGATATACGCGAGCAGGATCTCTGCTTCCAGCCGTGGCTGGACGATCCCGGCTCCCTCGAAATAGCCCCGCGTCCAGTTGAGGACTTCACGAACTGTCCAGCATACTGCCAGCTTGACCCCCCATCCACGAGTACCCGAAACACCCGATATTGCCGTATAGAATAGCAGAATCTTGTTGGGGGGTCAAGAGGCCGTTATAATTCGGAACGGGTGATCGGACGACACGAGCAGCTTCCCGAGACATCGCGGTGGCCGTGTGAGGTTCGTTGTGCGGGAAGATCCGCGCGACGTCAGGGCGGAGGCGGCATTCGAGGCCGTAGCCGAGACGGAAGCGGGCGTGAGGTCGGCTGCGAAACAGGAACAACAGGGGAAGGTGCACGATGGGAACGAGAACGGCAGGCAGCAGTCGCCGGTCAAGGGGAACGCTGGCGGTGATCGCCGTTCTGCTTGTGTTCGGCGTGGCAGGATGTTCGTTGCTGACCGGAGGCGATGCTCCGGCGTACCAGCGATGGGAACCGGCGGCGTCGCCGGACGGAACGCAGATTGCGTATGCATCCCCTGTGGAAGACGGATTTGAAATCTTCCTGATGGATATTGCTTCGGGGGCCGAACGGCAATTGACAACCGATGGCGTCGTGAATTGGGCGCCGAGCTGGTCGCCGGATGGGACGCGGCTGGTGTTCACTTCCGAGCGAAGCGACAACATCGATCTGTACGTCGTGAGGATCGAAACGGGTGAGCAAGAGCGCATTACGACCCATTCCGGCGAGGACTACAACCCGTCGTGGAGTGCCAGCGGTGAGATCCTCTTTAATTCCACGCGATCAGGCTCATGGGAGATCTACAGCGTCAATCCTGATGAGGGTGCGATTCGGCAGCTGACGGAGCCACGTGCGGAAGAGGGATCCGATTCCGAGGCGAGCGAGCCATTGACCTAGCGGTGTTCAAGGAAATGACGAGGACAGTCAGCGCGGTTCTGCTTGCAGCCGGCCAAGGGCTGCGAATGGCCGCCGGCGTCAACAAGATTCATCTGGACCTGGCCGGCCATCCGTTGTTTGCATGGTCGTTGTGCGCGTTTGATGCCAGTGATCGCGTTGATGAGCTGGTGATCGTCTGCCAGCCAACGGATCGCTCTTCCTTGGAGCGGATCGCGGCGAAGGCGATTCGGAAGAGAATCCGGTTCGTGGATGGCGGACAGAGGAGACAGGACTCATCGCTTGCCGGCGTCCGTGCGGCTCAGGGCGAGATTGTCCTTGTTCACGATGCAGCGCGCCCCTTCCCTTCGCTTCAGCTGATCGATCGGATTATCGACGCGGTTGAGGTCCACGGCGCGGCGGTGCCCGGGTTGCCCGTGGTGGACACGATTCGCTACCAGGACAAAGCCGGCATGCTCCTATCCGGAGATGTCTGCCGCGATCGCCTCCTGCGCATGCAAACACCTCAAGGGTTCGTTCGTTCCCACCTCCTTTCGGCCCTTTCCGACGGTGAGACGGCAACGGATGATGCGGGGCTGTTCCTTGCTTCGGGGAGGCCGGTTGCGGTTGTGGATGGCGAGGAAACCAATCTCAAGATTACGGCGCCGAGTGACTTGATTCGCGCGCGTCTGATCATCGCGCAAGCGGAGGATCGGATTTCGACGCCGCGGGTGGGTTGAACGCGCTCAACATTGCCGGTTCGGTCAACGAACGCTAGAATGGCATCTATTCCCAGGAGTGGAGTGAGGAGGTCCTGATGCGGAGAAGGATGCGAATCCTTGGTGTGGTGGCAATGGTGTTCTCGATTGGTCTCTGTGCGGCGGCCCAGGCGGTAAACCTGGACGTGTATGCGGCGGGTGACAAGGCGGTCGCCTTGATTCACAGCACGCTGGATACCCCGGTGACGGGGCTGCATATCGAGTTCGACCGGGAAGTGACAGTGTCCAACAAAGTCGAAATCGGCGGATTCCTGCCGTTGTTGTCCCCGAGCACGGGAACGGCTTTTGACTTTGCGGGTGGCGCGCTTTCGGAGTACGGAACGGTGATCCTGGAATGGGAGCCGGCCGAAGCCGGTCCGTACTTGATCCAGTGGATATCCGGAGCCGCCCCAGTTGGCGAACCGTACATCGTGCTTGAGGCGTACATGGCGAGCCTGTCGTTGCCGGAATTCGGGCTGTTGCTCGCGGAGGGGATTGTCGCCGCTCGCGAACAGGATCCGCTGGCCCTTCAGGCGGCTTTTGACCAATTCTTCGCTGCGAATGCTCTGTACTTCGCGGGGCTGGAAGCCTCACTCGGCATGCCGCTCGCGGATTCTCTGATGCCCGTGATCATCAGTTCGCCGGCCGAAGGAATCGTCAATTTCTTCGTGACGCTTGTGGGGATGCTTGGTGTCGATTCCGTGGGAAGCCTGATGCAGGGGGATGTCAACTTCATGCCGCTTCTTGCGTTGGTGCAGATCTAAGCACGGAAGTCGCGGAGATCGCGGTTCTGTTCGTTCTGCAATCGTGTCTCGGCGAGTGATTGAATCTTGAGTCCTGAGTGGAGAAAGATCGGCTGCGAGGGCGAGACGCTCTCGCAGCCGATTTCACTGCCTAGAGCACCGTCACGATGAAGGTCGCGCGAGGATCGTCTTGATTCGTTCCGGTGAAAGAGGGTAACGGAGCATCTGCGGTTCGCAATCGCCTAGCGCATCGGCGATTGCGCGGGCGACAGCGCCGTGCGAGGCCATGAGCGGTACTTCGCCCAGTCCCTTGGCTCCGAATGGCCCCGCTGACCAGTAGGTCTCCACAAAATCCACTTGTGTGTCGGGTGCGACATCCCGGATTGTCGGGATACGATAGGTCGTGAAGCCGTTCACGATCAACTTTCCCTCAACTTGGGGGATCTCTTCCATCACGGCAAGACCGATCCCCTGCGCGATCCCGCCCTCGACCTGCCCTGTCGCCATCTGCCGATTGAGAACGGTGCCCGAATCATGGACGGCGATGAACCGTTCGATCGAGACTTCTCCGGTGGACGTATCGATCTCGACTTCCGCAATGTGCGTCGCAAACGCATAGACCGCGTAGGCATCTCCCCGACCGGTGGCATCATCCCATGTCACGGGCTGTGCACTCGACCATCCTTCCGTTGCCGGATCCAGATTGCGCAGCCAGAATTGTGCGGCAATCTCGGGGAGCCGAGCGGGGATTTCGTCGTGGGGAATGCTCATCTGGTTGGCGACATCCTTGATGCGGGTTCGAAGCTTGGATGTGGCATCCTGAATGGCGAGAGCACTCATGATGGTTCCGCGTGATGCCACCGTCGGCCCGCTGTCGGGCACGCGGGAGCTATCAACCGGAAGGATACTGATCCGATCGCTGGGAAGCTCAAGGGATTCAGACGCCGCCTGAGTCAGCGCGGCGATCAATCCTTGCCCCATCTCGACCGTTCCTACGGCAATACTGACCGAGCCGTCCGCTTCGAGCTTGACGTATGCGCCCGCCTTGTCAAGAAATGGCGACCGGCCACCCAGGCCGACACCGTACATCACCGAGGAGATGCCGATGCCACGGCGACGGTCTGGCGCGGATGGCCTTTGCCGCACGGCCCAGTCCGACAATGGCGCCGTGTCCGTGACGGCAGCGGTCGCGCTGCCCGCGCCGGCAAGTTCGGCGGCTCGCGTGAGTGTTTGCGTGATTCCGACGCTCTCCGTAAGGATCTGACCGGAAGCGGTCTCGTCACCTTCGCGAAGCGCGTTCATCTTCCGTATCTGGAGACGATCGATCCCCAGCCGATGGGCGACACGATCCATCTGCGATTCGTGAGCGAGATTCAGCTGCGGTGACCCGAATCCGCGGAACGCGCCGCAAGGGACCGTATTCGTTGCGACGGAGCGGCCTCGGATACGAACGTTGGGGATCCTGTACGGACCGCATGCGCTGAGCAAACCGCGCCAGAGAACCGCGGGGGACAGTGTCTGGTAGGCGCCGGAATCGAAAATGTAGTCGACATCCACGGCAAGCAAGGTGCCGTCTCGCCGCGCTGCCGTCCGATAGTGAACGATGGAAGGATGCCGCTTGCTGGTGGTGAGAATGTCTTCGGCTCGATCAAGGACGAGCTTCACCGGGCGGCCCGATTTGAACGCCATCAAGGCGGCAAGGCAACAGATCAGCGAAGGGACTTCTTCCTTGCCTCCAAAAGCCCCTCCGGTGGTTGTGTGGACAATCCGAACGCGGGCATAGGGCAGGCCGAGGACCCGTGACACGGACTTCTGAACGTAGAACGGACACTGCATCGATCCGTAGATCGCCATGGCCCCCAGCTCCTCAGGAACAGCGATCGCTCCCTGAGGCTCGAGGTAGGCGTGTTCCTGATATCCGGTTCGATACTCTCCCTCCACGACGACATCCGCAATCGAAAACGCCTGATCTGTATCGCCTTTGTCGATATGGAGTTCCGTGAACACGTTGGGAGGCGCCTGGGCCGCTTCAGGAACTGCGACGGCGGGCGCGTCGGACTCGAGCGCAGCCATCGGGTCAGCGACTGTGGGAAGCGGTTCATAGTCGACTCGGGCATTGGCGGCCGCGCGCTGCGCTGCCCGTCGCGAGACAGCCACCACCAATGCGATCGGCTCGCCGACGTAGCGAACGATTCCGTCGCGAGCAAGCGCGGGCTGGTCGTCGAAGATCACCGGAACGACATTGTCGCCGGGGATGTCGTCCGCGGTTACCGTGCACACGACGCTCGGATCGGCGTTTACCGGATCAAGATCGATGTGACGAATTCGGGCATGGGGATGCACGCTCCGGATGACGTATCCATGAAGCATGCCGGAGAGCGCAAGGTCGTCGGCGTACCTTGCTCTTCCCGTGACCTTATCTTCCGCGTCAGGGCGTGGAAGCGGCCTTCCGATCCATCTCAGGTCGCTTCTCCGTGAAAGATCGTTCACCCCTAGATGCGTCCTCCCATGGTGAGTGTAAGGATCGCCTTCTGCGTGTGGAGGCGATTCTCCGCCTGATCATAGATCCAGGAGAGGTCATTGTCGCAAACCTCCGGATCTGCTTCGTTTCCCCGATCCACCGGCATGCACTGCAAGAGGTGCCCCGGATCGCAGAGTCTCTTCTGTCTGTCGGACGTGAAGCGCCAGTCGACGTAGTTCTGAGCGATCTTGAGCTCCTCCTCTTTGCCGATATCGTAGCGGCGATCGGTGAACCAGTTGCGCGGGAACACGACGGTGGCGCCATCGAGCGCCTTGTCGAGATCATGTTCGACCTCGAACGAGCCGCCTGACTTCGAGGCAAGATCTCGACACTGGCCGAGGATTGTCGGATCGAAGTCATATTCCGGCGGGTTGGCGACCACGACATCCATTCCATACATCGCCGAGATCAGGGCGGTTCCCTGGACAGAGCAGCGGCCGCGGACCCAGGGGGTGTACGCCCACATCACGACGATCTTCTTGCCGCGTACGCTCCCCAGCTTTTCATGCATCGTGTAGATGTCCGTCAGCGATTGGCAGGGGTGGTTGATGTCCGATGCCATGTTGATGATCGGGACCTCGGCATGCTCGGCGAATTTCTTCATGACGAGATCTCCGTGACCGTAGTAGTCCACGGAATCATCCAGCAAACGGATGCCGATGCCGTCGCAGAAGCGAGCCATCGCCTTGGCCGTGTCCTTGACCGTCTCCCCGGCGCCGGGCTTGTCCTCCAGCGACATCCTCATCGTGGACGGGTTGAGGAATTGCGAGTGTCCGCCAAGCTGGGTCATCGCGGTTTCGAACGACATCCTCGTTCGTGTCGAGCCGGCGAAGAACAGCATGGCGAATGTCTTGTACTCAAGATATGGATGGGCTTTCCCGCTGTAGGTGAGCCCTTTCAGCTGATCGCTGACCTTCATCGCGATGTCGTACTCCTCGCGAGTCCAATCCAATTCACTGATCAGATCACGTCCGGCAAGGTCGAACCAGCTCATGACTTCTCCCCTCCTTGGCTGGCGCCACTATCCCATCAGCAGCGCCATCATTCCTTTCTGTGCGTGCAACCGGTTCGCCGCCTCCTCGATGATGATCGAGTTGGGTCCATCGATCACTTCTTCGGTGACTTCCATGTCGCGATCTGCGGGCAGGCAGTGCATGTAGTAAGCGTCGTTCGTGAGTGCCATTTTCTCCTGAGTGCAGATCCAGTGTTTGTTGGCTTCGAAGACGGACTTCGCTTTCGCTTCGTCCATGATTCCCGAACCGTCGGTCGGCTGGACCGTCCACGCCTTCGGGTAGACAATGTGCGCATCCTTGAACGACTCATCCATATCGTGCGAGATCTTGAATGCGCCGCCGTTTTTCTTCGCCAGGTCCTGAGTCGCCTGGAGGATCTTCGGATCAAGGTCGAGACCTTCGGGGTGGGCAAGCGTGACGTCCATTCCCATCATCGCTGCGGAGATGACCGCGCTCTGCGGGACGGCAAGAGGTTTGGCAACGGAGCCGGAATAGGCCCAACTCATGACGAATTTCTTTCCCTGAAGATTGTGGCCGAGCTTCTCCTGCATGGTCATGACGTCCGCCAGCGCCTGGCAGGGGTGGTACATGTCGTCTTCCATGTTGATGACGGGAACCTTGGACCACTTCGCGAACTCGCGAATGATGAGATCGCCCTTGCCGTAGAGCCATCCCGTCGGCTTCCCGTAGATTCGAATCGCGATGGCGTCTCCCATTTCGGCGAGAACGCGGGCGACATCGCTGATCCTCTCGGTGGAATAGGCGACTTCCTCCCCCTTCAACGCCGGGGTATAGACGGCGCCGGGCTGGAGAAAGTGGGCATGTCCGCCGAGTTGGGTCATTCCGGCTTCGAAGGAGTTCCGCGTTCGAAGCGACGAGTTGTAGAACAGCATGTGCAGCGTTTGACCATCGAGCACCCGGTGCGGCTCTCGCCGGATGAATTTTCGCTTCAGGTCATGGGCTGTGTCGAGCATCGCTTCAATCTCGTCTCGGGTGAAGTCAAGCCAGGTGAAGAAGTCTCTTCCTCGAAGTGTGGTGCTGGACATTTCTCTCCTCCTTTGGAGGTCCCGTCCTTGGTACGGAGACCCTTAGTCCCTCGTGATGGTTGTTCCCGCACGCCCCTCCAATGCATCGACGGCGCGATCCAGGGACGTAATGACGGCCCGCTCTCCGCCCCCTTCCACAAAGCGGATTGCGGCGCGGATCTTAGGCTCCATCGAGCCTTTGGCGAAGTGGCCTTCGGCTTGGTAGCGCTTGATTTCTTCTAGAGTCACACGCGACAGCGGTGTTGCCTGGGGGGTCTTGTAATGAAGCACGGCCTGCTCGACATCCGTGAGAACCATGAAGATCTTTGCGCCGACATCCACGGCAAGTCGCTGACCGGCCAAGTCCTTGTCGATCACCGCGTCCACGCCACGAAGCGCTCCGCCCTCTTGAACCACCGGAATTCCGCCACCGCCGGAGGCGATAACAAGCGAGCGGGCGTCGACCAGTTGACGGATCGCCTCTTTCTCAAAGATGGCGATCGGATCGGGGGACGGGACAACACGTCGCCAACCC
The DNA here is from genome assembly GCA_003979035.1 of Candidatus Bipolaricaulota bacterium. Lineage (GTDB taxonomy): Bacteria > Bipolaricaulota > Bipolaricaulia > UBA7950 > UBA9294 > RXOA01. The sequence continues at coordinate 17,223 of RXOA01000063.1, read as the reverse complement.
CGTCCGGCGTCCTCACGGACGTTGTAGCCCTTCTCGCTCTGAAGCTTCCTTGCCTCGTCTTCGCTGTAGAACGGCCCGACCGGCTTGGTCGGATTCTCGAACGCTGGATCGTTGCGATCGACGACAACCTGGGTTACCACCGTAGCAACGGGGATGTCGCCCCGTCCTTCGTCGGCGAGAAGGTTGTGGAGGGTCTGTTGAATCATCAGACCGATCAGACCCTGGCTTTCGGCGCCGCACACAAACAGCGGCATCGGCGCCGCGACCTCGCGCGCCGTTTCGTTCTGCAGAAGGATGTTGCCGACTTGCGGGCCATTGCCGTGCGTGATGACAACCTTGTATTGTCCGGACAGGACCATCTGCGCAAGCTGGTTGCAGGTAACGCGCACATTCTCCATCTGTTCTTCGAACGTTCCGCGTTGTCCCGGCTGAAGGATTGCATTTCCGCCCAGGGCGACAACGACCAGTTTCTTCTCTTCGTTCATGCATCACCTCACGGATTTCGTGTCCGAGTGATTCGTGGGTCGTTCTTCTCCTCATGCCTCCCAAATCTCGAGCATCCTCGTCCAATGCCTGTTCATCCGCGCGAACGCCAGGTCGGGATCTCCGACGCGGATTGCGTCGACAATGTCGGCATGGAGTTCTGCCACCAGCTCGATATCGGAGACGTTCTTCAAGTAATAGTGATGGGTGTATTCGCGGTAGAGTTTCTGGTCGATCGAAGCAAGGAGCGGGGCAAGGGCGTCTTGCAGCAGCCGATTCCCCGTGGCCTCGACCAGGGCGATATGGAATGCCTTGTCGGCATCCAGATAGGCATTGAAGCGATTCTCACGAACCTTGGCGCGAATGTTGTCAATGGTGGCATCCAGGATTCGGAGGGTCGATGGATCCGCTCTTTGTGCGACGAGAAAGGCGATCGGAGGCTCAAGTGCCGTACGCGCTTCCATGACCTCAAGGCAGCCGTCTTCGCTTTCGATCAAGTGCGAAGCAGCGTCTTCGTCGGCGACCGGCGGGCGGCGGAGCACGTAGTTGCCGCTGCCGGGGCGGGATTCAACCACGCCGACGGCTTGCAGAGCCGAAAGGGCCTCCCGAACAGAAGGGCGACTCACACCCATTCGTTCGGCGAGATCGAACTCAGGTGGGAGCTTCGATCCGACGGAAAAATCCCCGCGTGTGATCGCCTCGACAATCTGCTCGGCGACAATCGCTGAGACCTTTCTGGGGCGGACTTTCTCGAACTCTGGTGATTGCATACGACGTTCTCTGGTTGCCATCCTGTCAAGCTGTATGATAGCATTGCCGGACGCCCGTCACAAGAGCATGTTGACCTGTGAAGGGCGATTTGGAGGGCGCATGATTGACCTATCGGTACATGAAGAACAACTGAAACGGACTGTGACCAGGGCAAGGGAGCGGGGAATCGTCGTCCCTACCTTTGCACAGATGAGAGACCCATCAAGGATTCCGGATGCCATCAAGAGCCGCCTTGCGAAGATCGGGCTGTGGGATCTGCATCCGCTGAATCTGTTCCGTATTACGTGGAAAAACGAGCCAGTATCGCAGGGTGGAGGCTACGACGGTGTGAACTACATCGAGTTCCCGCCGGAGCTGACGGGGACGAACGCACGCATTATCGGGCTTGTCGGGAAGTGGTTTCCGACGGGAGCTCACAAGGTGGGTGCCACCTTCGGATGTCTTGTACCGCGGTTGGTGACCGGGCAATTCGATCCGACCTTTCACAAGGCCGTGTGGCCGTCCACTGGCAACTACTGCCGCGGGGGGGCGTACGATGCCAACCTGCTTGCCTGCGAGTCGATTGCGATTCTTCCCGAGGGCATGTCCCGGGAGCGCTTTGATTGGTTGAGCAACGTGGCCGGAGAAGTGATCGCCACGCCGGGTTGCGAGTCGAACGTGTGGGAAATCTTCCAGAAGTGTCTTGAACTGGAAGCGACGCGCGACAATGTGATGATCTTCAACCAGTTCGACGAACCGGGTAATCATCTGTGGCACTATGATGTCACCGGTCACGCGATGGAGGAAGTGCTCCAGGCCGAGCTTCGTGACGGTCGGTACGCAGGCGTCGTGCTGACATCGGGTTCGTCGGGGACGATGGGATGCGGCGACTATCTGAAGGAGCGCTACCCAACGAGCCAACTCGTGGTTGGAGAAGCGCTGCAGTGCCCGACACTCCTCGACAACGGGTTTGGTGGGCACCGAATCGAAGGGATCGGCGACAAGCACGTGCCGTGGATTCACAACGTTCGTAACACGGACATGGTTGTGGGCATCGACGATGATGCATCGATGAATCTGATCCGACTGTTCAACGAGCCTGCCGGGCACGAGTTCCTTGTCGAGAGCGGAGTCTCATCATCGATTGTCGAAAAGCTCGATCTGCTAGGGATTTCGAGCGTGGCGAACCTGCTTGGCGCGGTCAAGTTCGCCAAGTACTACGAGCTTACCGGACAAGACGTGGTGCTGACCGTGCTGACCGACTCGATGGAGCTGTACCAGACCAGATTGCGCGAGTTGGAGCGTGAGCATGGGGCGTACGACCGCACCCGGGCCGCCGTCGACCACAATCGCTACCTCCTTGGCGCCAGCGTGGATCACTGCTTGGAATTGCGGTACACGGATCGAAAGCGGATTCACAATCTCAAGTACTACACGTGGATCGAGCAACTGGGACACAGTGTCGAGGAACTTGACGCGCAGTGGTATGACTATCCTGGGTATTGGGATCGAATCCACGCCATGGTGGGACCGATCGACGCTAAGATCGATGAATTCAACGAGCGAACCGGCGTTCTCGATGCGATGGAGTCCTAGCGAGGCATCCGATCATCGGATGTCCGACCGACTGTTGCAGGCTGTGCTGGATCGGCTGCAGTTCCCGCAAGGGTCTGCAGCCGGTTTTTCTCCGAACCGATCGACGGCATCCCGGCCCGCCACCCCGAAGCTTGGCGAGAAAGCGGGCCGCGCCCGCGTGACCGGCATCGGGGCGGGGCGAGAAGTCCGCGACACGGCCATTCTCGTTACCGGCGGGATCAGCGAGGGGAAAACCTCCGCGGTTCGGTTTCTGGCCGATGAGCTTCTCCGCAGTGGAATCGGCGTCGGTGGGATCCTGGCTGCCCGCATCCAAGACAGGAATGGGCTTCGAACGGTCGGGTATGATCTGGAGATCATCGGTTCCGGCAAGCGGATCCCGCTTGCGGCCGAGGCTCCACCGGGGCAGCAGGTGGGGCGGTTCTTCCTCCGTGTGAATGCGCTTCAGGAAGCGAAGACCGTTCTCAGGCGCGCGGCGATCTCGAAGGCGGTTGTCATCCTGGATGAGGTGGGGCGACTTGAGCTATCCGGACAAGGGCATGCCGCGGCTCTGGAATCGGTGCTGGTCGGCAGCGCGCTTCCTGTGCTGGTGGTTCGGCGTCCATTCGTCGAGGCGATCCGGAACCGTTTCGGGCTCTTGAACGCGGACTGCTATGATGTGCGGAAGGATTGCTTCTGAAACGTCAGGGGTCATGCACGTGAAGCAACAACTGTACCGGATACTTGATGCCGCACCGTATCCGCTGCTGGTGACGCATGATGATGAAGGGTTCGCCATCGCGCGCCCGATGTACCTTGCCGCCCGTGAGCAGAATGTCTTCTGGTTCCCTGCATCGGCGAGATCCCGGAAAATGGACCGCATCCGGAGGGATCCGCGGGTGACGCTGTTGTTCATCCTTCAGGCGGAATTCGATTATGCGTCCGTGTACGGTATGGTTACCGTGGTCACGTCACCGGAGCGGAAGCGAATCCTGTGGCACGCGGAATGGGAAGAGCAGTGGCCCGGCGGGGCGATCGATGAAGACTACGTTTTGTTGCGCGTAGAAGGGTATCGCGGCGAATACTACCGCGGCGTCGCCGATGAAAGCGAGCAGCTGATCCTGCCGTAGCGACTGCCGCGTTCCGACCGATGTCGTGGAGTGCTGGAAGGAGGCCCGAGTGGAGTGGGTGTTTCTCGCAACCGGTTTGGTCGTTGGGATCCTTCTGGGAGGCGTCTGGGCGTGGTGGAAGCAGGGCGTCCGTTTGGAGCGACTGCGGGGAGAACTGCAGGCGGAGAAGGAGAAGACGCAGTGGATCAGTGACGCGGAGAAACGTTTGAGCGATGCATTTCGCGCTGCCGCGGGAGACGTGCTCCACGCAAACTCGGAACTCCTCATGAATCGATCGCGCGAGCAGCTCATCGGCGTTCTGGAACAGGCTCGCAGCGATTGGGGAACGCAGAGAGAGCAGATCCATCATCTTGTGGATCCTCTGAGCAAGGGCTTGGAGGCAATGGACAGTCAAGTCCGGGTCCTTGAGCAGCGGAGAGAGGGGGCGTATCGCAGCCTCGAGAGGCTGCTGACGGATCTCGGGTCGGCGCAGGCGGCGTTGCGTACCGAGACCGTCGAACTCCGCCAGGCGATGAAGTCGTCCTCGGCACGGGGCAGATGGGGCGAAATCCAATTGCGCCGGGTGGTTGAGCTTGCAGGGATGGCCAATCATGTCGACTTTGAAGAGCAGGCGGTCACGGATGAGGGTCGCCCGGACATGTTGATCCATCTTCCCAATCAAGGCGTGCTCCCCGTTGACGCCAAGACACCGATGACGGCGTTTCTCGCGGCATCGGAAGCCGGCAGTGGTGACGAGACCAAGAGAAAACTGGCTGCCCATGCAAAGGCGATGCGTCAACGGATTCAGGAACTGGCACGGAAGACCTACTGGGAGCAGTTCGATCACTCGGCATCCATGTTGATCATGTTTGTACCCAGCGAAGCGGCACTGGCGGCGGCGTTTGAGGAAGATCCCGAATTGCTCGAATATGCGGCGAAGCAGAAGATTCTTGTTGCGTCTCCCGTCACGCTGTTGGCGTTGCTGCGCACGGCGGCATTTGGCTGGCAGCAGGTACAGATTGCCGACAATGCACAGGAAATCGCCGCACAGGGCAAGGAGCTGTACGGACGGTTGATGACGTTCCTCAGCCATTTCCGTCGAACGGGAGAGGGGCTGGGAAGAGCGTTGAAGGCGTACAACGAAGCGGTGGGCTCGATGGAGCGGATGCTGCTTCCTGCCGCACGGCGATTCAAGGACCTCTCCGCAGAGGATGAGCCGCTGCCATCGGTGGAGTCGATCGATTCCGTCCCTCGCCAGCTCCCGCTGGAAACCGACGAATCCTAGACACCCCGCGTTGAGCGGCATGACTTGAGAGTCGCGGGACATCTGTCTTGCCCGCGTGTCGCCTTGTGGGGGGGCGCCAATGTGATCAACGTCACGGCCTGATCGAGAAAATGTCTTCGGTTCGACTTGCCGTGGCAGCTATGGTTTGTGATGCTGCATACAGCCGTAGGTTCGCGTGCTTCAAGCCTCCGCGCCGGGTGGCAAGCGATCATCCGCTCGCCAGCGGATGGACGAGCTTGGGAGGGGCGACTCGCGATCGATGGCCGGTCCGCGACGCCGGCCGGACATCCCCGCATTGACGGGCTTTGTCATCGGCAGGTGCAACGGATAACTCGTTGACCGACGCTCGACCCGAATACCTCCTCGGGTCGAGCGCTTTGTCTGGCCGCGAAACCTTCGCGAACCATCCTTCAACTGAAGGATCCTCAGGAAAACCATGACGGATGTCCGTTCGCAGCAAGACATCGGGCGTCCCCGTACGCGGGTCGAGTGTGTCGGTCGTGTGTGATCGAGATAACAGAAGATTTGCGCAGGGGTCCTTCGTTCCCATTTCGGATTCCGATAGGCTTTGTTATCTAGCATACCCAGCTTGTCGGTGCGAGCAGTTCGCTATCGAGCAGTCTGGCCGCAAAGGAGATAGAGAAATGGGCACCCGGAGAAAGATACACACAGAAGGGCGCCGATCATGGGCGCTTGCTCTTCTCCTACTGGTTGCGATCAGTGTGAGTGGCGCCGTGAGCGCCACCGAAACCTGCGACAAGCTTCCGGATCTTTGGTTCCCGGAGCCCGGAGTGGGCCTATCGGGCGGAGAGCTTTCCGTCCAGATGGCCTCGCCGACAGTCGTCGTGCAGGGCGAGACCGTAACCGTTACCGTGACCGTGGACAACTTCACATGCGGAGCGACAGGGCCGTTCGAATTGGCTCTGTACGCAGATACCCTTGAAGAAGCATCGCTGATCGGCACAAGAACGCTCAGTCTTGAAAGCTGCGAGCACGCCATCGTCGAATTCACGTGGAATACCGCGGGGACTGCCGCGGGGGAACATGACCTGATTGCATCGGCCGACCCGGACAATGATGTTCCGGAATACCACGAAGACGACAACACGTATACGTTGCCCGAGACGGTCATCGTTTTCGCGGCGCCGGTGATCGAGGTTGACAAAGCGGCGCTGGTTGCGGACGACGGTTGTCTTCGGGCGGGTGAGGAAATCGAGTATGAAATCACCGTCTCCAATATCGGCGAAGGGGACCATACAAACGGCGCAACCATTCGTCTTGAGGATCGACTCCCCGTTGAGACGGCTCTCGTGGATGGGTCGCTGACGGCATCGATTGGATCGGCATCATCGCCTGAGCAAGGTCTTGTTGTCTGGAGCGGGCATCTGGCGGCCGGTGGGGCGGCCACGATCCGCTTCTCGGTGATCGTAGATCCGGAAACGCCAATCGATGCGCAGATCATCAACCAAGCATTTGCTGACTGGGACCGCGATCAGGATGGAACCCGCGATGCCGAGGAGCCTTCTGACGATCCTTCGACGTCGATCGAAGATGATGCCACCGTACTCGTTGTCGGCGAATGCGTCGATCCCGCCGACCTCGCGCCTCTCGTCGCGGGGACCATCGATGCGCCATCGCTCACCGAATGGGGGCTGATCGGCATGGGGGTCGGGATGCTGTTGGCGTTCGCCTGGATGCTGTGGCGGCACCGCCCGCATGAGGCGGACGGTCTCAGCGGGACATAGGTGCGACATCAGGACGGGGATCGTGGTAAATTCCGGGCCAAGACCCGAAAGAGGGACGGAGAGATGTCAGCGAATCGCGACGTAGGCAAGGCCGAGGTCAGCCCGGGTGGAGGGTTGCGCAAGAGGCGCAGGCTCCTGCTTCGGTTCGCGCTGTTTCTCGGGATTCTCGCCGCAATGAGCGCGATGGTCCTTGGGCTGATGCGGAATGAAGCGGCGATCTCCAGCCTGCAGCGGGCGATCGCCGGCTCGACGAGCGCCGTTCTCCGTGTCTTGGGGACGGACGCAACGACGGTGAACAGCACCATCGTGTCCGATCGGTTCAGCATTTCCGTCGTTGCAGCGTGCACAGGCCTGTTCCTTGCTGTCGCGTTTGTGTCGGCCGTACTAGCCTATCCCGCGGGATGGCGGGCGAAACTCCTCGGGTTGGCCGGCGGGATGAGTGTCATCTATGCGATGAATGTCGTGCGACTCGTCGTCCTGTTTTACGTGGGTGTCTTCTTTCCTCAGCGGGTCGAGCAGATGCACTTGCTGGTCCTGCAGTCGCTTTCGATTGTTGGTGTCTTGGTGCTTTGGCTGATCTGGGTAGAGAGGGTGGCACATGCTCGCCGGACGTAGGAAAGCGGTTCGCGACGGGGACGGGGCGGGTCGAACCGGGTTGCTGAGGTTCGCGGCGCTGGCGTTCGCGGCACTGCTTGTGACCAGCGCGGTCTGGCTGTGGATCGCCCCACTCTACAACCGAGCCGTTTCCGGAACGGCGGAAGTCCTCCTTACCGTCTTGGAACATCCGCGGGAGACTGCTGTTGCGATTGAAGCGGATGGCGTTGTCTTCGAGCGTATCGATGCACGAAGCGGAACCTCGCGGCCGTTCGTGGCGTTCGATTTCTATGTGTACTTCGGGGTCGTGCCGTTTGTGGCGCTTCTGTTTGCCACCCCGAAGATTCCCTGGCGACGACGCGCCGCCTTGCTGGGCGCGGGGCTCGGGTTGCTTATCCTGTTGCACGCCGCCTATCTCGTGGGTGCGGTGCGGCTGCTCTATGTCATTTACGGTCTGGAGCCGGTTGAGCCTTCTACGAAGGGATTCTACGACTGGGCGCAGATCGCGCTCCGTGTTCTCTGGGAGGCGAGCGGGATCCTGGTTTGGGTTGCCGTGGCCGTTCGCCGGTGGCCTTGGAAACACCTTGAAGAAGATAGGCCGCATACACGGACATCGCGCGCGGCTGGCAGGCAAGCTCATGAACAAGGATGTGGAAGATGAACGGGAGCAAGGAAGGGCTGCGTGGGCGGAAATGCGGAGTACGAGAACGACTGGCGTGGTTTCTGCTGTTCGCGTTGCTGGCCTCGTTCGTCGTTCGGGCATCCGATGCCCAGATGTACTTCTCGAACGATCGGAACGGAGCCACACCGGTTACGTCGATCCAGGAAGGCGACGAGATTTGGATCGTCGTGCTCGACTCCGATGAGGATCTTGATTGTGACGTGCGCGACAAGATGTGGACCGATGTCAAGGTCATTGACGCCAAGACCGGAGCGCGCATCGTGTGGGAGAGCTACGTTGACGATCACGGTGCCGATACGGACAACGACGGCGAAGGGGATGCTCTGTTCGGTACGCCTGAATACGTGCCGCATCAGGGTCACTGGCCGGGCGTCAAGGCGGGCTCGCTTCTCCACGATTTCCTTGAAGAAACGGGAGCAAGCACCGGAATGTTCGTGAGTTCGAGAGCATTCCAGGTCGGTACGCGGGCCGTGTACGGAGATCCTCAAGCGAACACACACATCGTCGGCCCGTACGAAGAGAACCCCGACGGCTCCGTGAGGCCGATCGATTTTGAATGGGGCGGATATCTCTATGCCGAGCTGGACGGCAACACGTTCGGAGACGATCGCGTGTGGGTGAGTGCCGAGTGGGATTCGATTACCGGGTACAAGCTTGTCTCGGCGATCAATCCGGCGACGATCGTTCCTCCAGGTTCGGCCTTTGTGCCCCCAAGTGTCAGTCTGCTTCTCGACTGGGATTACGTCCTGGGACGGTTCGAGAACATGGACACACTGATGGGGCTGTACTTGGACCCGGACGACGCGTCGGATATTGCCGTGACGATGGCGAAGATCATCGACGTTTCATCGCAGATGCATTGGGATGAGACGATCTACAAGGATTCAAATGGCGCTGCGACAATCCGTATCGAAGATGCAGACGAGAATCTGAGCTGCAATGACGTGGAATTCGTGCCTGTCTTCGTGATCGTCAATCCCGGATCCTGGAACCCGCTGGATGTCAATCGCCGCAGCGCCAACGGGTTTGCATCGCTGAAACGGTACGGTGGCGTTATCGATACGAACGTGCCCGCCACCGTGGGGCCGGGCCCGATCGACTGGTTCAACGCCTATGACAGTGGCCTCACGACAGGCGGCGTCGATCTGAGAACCGATGGGAGCCGTCAGCCGAATGTCGACGGGAGCTTCTACATTCAGTACCCGAACGAACTCAACACACAGATCATCGCCAACGTCACGGTGTTCGACACGATGAGCGATTCCGGCGTGACACGCTGCATGTTCTATGCGCAGGAGACAGCGGCGGACAGCGGGGTGTTCGAGTGCGACTTCAACGATATCCAGCGCGATCTGGGATTCAATGCATTGGATGTCGGCGATGTGCTCGTCGCCTACTATGTCGATCCCAATGACCAGGATGATTTCTCGCTGGCTACCGCGTATATCGAACGCTCCAATCACGTTGCGAGTGTGAATGTGACCGATTCCCTGCGCGGCTCGATGACATCATTGTGGTTGGGACGGGATCCGGTGTACGTGGAAGTCATCGATCCCGACGCCAATGTGGACAGCTGTTGCCCGGAAGTCGTCCTTGTCCATGTCTGCGATCCGCATGAAGTGGATGACTCGGAGTGGCTGGTTCTGGATGAACTGTCGAGCAATTCGTCGGGTTTCTTCTCCAACATCGGTGTTGAGCTTTCGCCGGTATGGGACGCCCTTGGGACCGGGCTGCCTGAAGCGCATGGCGGCTACGAGCTGCAGTTGGACAATCGCAGTCTCGAAGGGTTCAACGAGGATCGCATCTATGTCCGCTACAATGATGTCACCTACACGGACGCTGCAATCACCGGCGTTGGGGATCTGAATACGGATCCGCTCACGGGTGAGTTCCCTCCCACCATCCGGGAAACACGCGTTGACAATGATGTCGCGTTTGCCGTGATCGAGATTGCGGATACGCAGGTATTCGACGGCGAGACCACCTGGATGTTCTTCCTGGATCGCCAAGGTGCCCGTGTCCCCGGCTATACAAACTCGGATTGCGTCTTCATCGAAGTCGTGGATCCGGATCAGAACGAAGACACATACCGACGCGAACGCATTGACGGATACTGGGATCGTCGGACCGGCTCGAATGATCTGGGGCAGAACACGCCGTTCGCACCGGTGAACGCGGCCCCCGGAACATTTGACGCGGCGGCCGCGCCGAGGATGCACCCGGCGAACGAACTCCTTGGGGTGGACTTCATGAGCGATCTGGCCGACCCGGGAGCGTACGGAAGTGACACCAGCCCGAAGATCTACGTCTGGAACCCGCGTTCTGGGATCTGGACGGCGGTGGATCTGATGGAAACCGAGCCGGACAGCGGTGTGTTCCGGAGTGTGTCATGCATTGACTTGGTCAGCCAGTACAGCGAAGTCCCAACGCTGGGAGTGCTTCCCGGGGACACCGTGCTGGCGATGTATCAGGATCCATCCAACCATTCAGATCTTGCATGGATTGCGATCAAAGTCGGGATAGGCGGAGGCGGCGCCGGCGGAGCCTCCGAGACGTCCGCACGGTTCACGGATCGAAATGGGCAGGATGCCGACGTGTACCGGATCCACGATGAGGCATATGTCACGGTGTTCGATGACAGCCATGCCGGAGAGGCCATGATCCCGGACGCGCTTGTGATCCACGGGACCCCCTACGATCTCTTTGCCGTGGCCGACGAACCCGGAGGAACCTTCCGCACGGAAGCGATCCCGGTGGCGTGGGAAGTCGGAACGAAGGTGACAGCGACGTACGTGGACCCCTCCAACGAAACGGACCGTTCGTCAGACGAAATGACGGTGATCGGTGGAGATCTCCTGGTGGAGAGGTTCGTCGTGACGCCGAATCCATTTGACCAACACGTTTCGTTCGGTTTCGACGGTAGTGGCGTGCCGGAAGTGTTCTCTCTCTCCGTGTATGACATGGCGCGTCACCTGATCTATGCCAGCGAGGCGCAATACGCGATGGAAATCGCGTGGGATGGAACGAATCTGCGCGGGGAGTCCGTTGCCCGTGGCGCGTACATTTATGTGGTCGAAGCACGCGATGCCAGCGGCTCGTTCGAAGGGAAAGACGTTGTGGTGCGTCGCTGAGGGATTCGCCTGCGCAGATTTTGAGTGGCAATTCGCAGCGCGCGTGAAAATCGGATACGGCGCAAGAAGGTTGTGAGACCAGGCTTCAGGACGCGGGGGATCGGCATCAGGTCGGCGCGGGCACGCCCGCCAGACCCACGATGCTGCTCTCCCGCGTTCCTTTCTCTGCTGGGACAGGAAGCTGCCTGAAACAGCCGATTCTTCTCCTGACAGCTTGAATCCGCGCGTCGCCGGTCGGGTGGTTCACAACGGGCGTCCGGTCCTCTATGATGAGAGGCGGGACCAATCTGAATGTCTGCAGGATACGAGTATGATTCACTCGGAGGTGGAGCATGCGGAACAGAGGGCTGAGGGCAGTCTGGATCTTGGTGTGTGGGATGGCGTTTCTTGTTGGCTTTGCGGTGATGGCGGCGGGCTGCGATTGGGAAGTGGAATACAACGGCGATATGAGCAGCTCGGATCGGCTCGGGTCCGTGCCCGGGTACGGATGTCGGAGCGGATACCTTGACGGCGGCTACGACACGGACATGTACTACTTCGACGTGAACAGCTCCTGCACGGTGCGCATCGAAACATTCGATGCGGGCGATACGACGTTGGCGCTTCTGAACAACTACGGCAGCCAAATCGCCTACGATGACGACGGGGGGACCGGGTCGGCGAGTCTGATCAGCGAGTACTTGACCCCAGGTCGGTATTTCGCCCGCGTGCAAGCCTACGGCAGCGGGAATTTCTCGTATAGCGTGTCCGTAACATGCGGGGGATCCTCGACGACACCGACGTTGCCTACGGGTTGCGATCACGAAGCCGAATACAACGGAGAAATCAGCATGGCCGACCGGCTCGGGTCTGTGCCCGGGTACGGATGTCGGAGCGGGTACATCGATGGCGGCTACGATACGGACATGTACTACTTTGATGTGAACAGTGCATGTACGGTGACTGTGGAGACGTTCCAATCGGGCGACACGACGTTGGCGGTGTTGGACTCGTACGGCAACCAAGTCGCCTACGATGATGACAGCGGCGTCGATAGGGCAAGTCGGATCACGCAATACATGGTGCCCGGCCGGTACTACGCCCGTGTCGAGGCGTACGGTAGTGGGAACTTCTCGTATGGCATCTCCGTGGAACACAGCGGTTCCACGACGACATCGCCGACTCCGACGACATCCTGTGATCGCGAGGTTGAGTACAACGGCTCCGCCGGCTCTGCGGACTACGTGGCCACGGTCCCCGGGAGCGGCTGCAGGATCGGATACATCGGCGACGTGTATGATGAAGACTACTACTGGTTCGAAGTGCTGACTCAGAGCACGGTGCAGATCGAAACGGTTACGTCCGATGACACCCAGATGTGGCTACTGGACAGCTACGGCAATCAGATCGCTTACGATGACGATGATGGCGACGGTCTTGCCAGTTTCATTTCCATCGATCTGTATCCGGGGACGTACGCTGTTCGTGTGATGTCCTACGGGGGCAATGCCTACTTCGAGTATACGCTTCGTGTAGGAAGCGACGTCTGTCCGAGCGAAGTGGAATACAACGACACGAGAGGTTCAGCGGATTCACTCGCATCGTTGCCGGGGAGCGGCTGCCGCAACGGAGCCATCGATCATGCCTACGACGAGGACTGGTATTCGATTGTGGTCCGCAGCCAATCGTATGTTGTCTTGGAGACGGAGACGAGCGGGGATACGTACCTGCAGCTCTACGATCAGTGGGGAAACCTGATCGAATCGGACGACGATGATGGCGTGGGTCTGGGGAGCCGGATCGGGCGGTCTCTGACGTCGGGCACGTACTACGTGCGTGTGACCCATTACAGTGACGGAACGGTCTGGCAGTACGTGCTCTCCGCAACGACGCAATAGGGCGGGGGCGCGCCGTCGCCTCCGCAGCGGGGGGCGAACGAGGGGCCGTCTAGGCCCCCCCGGCGGGCTGCATGAGGGCAGGGGCCGGCTTCGGCTGGGCTGCATCAGGCGGCCCCGAGAACGGAGTGCGGAAGCTGTCGAGAGGTGCTGAGGAACTTGAGCGCGCTTCCCGGCAGCTTCTTGTTGGTGCCTGCAGCGATTCGAAGAACTCGGGGGGCACGGTTCGGATCGCGAGTCGTACCCACGGATGAGGATCAGGGATCAAGGATCATGGATTCATGATGAAGCTTGGAGGATGGATCGCTCCGTGAGGAGATCCGCCGAAGCGGGACGGGCAATTCCCCGCGGATGGCGCAGGCGGGATTGTCCGAACGAGGGGCCCCCGATTCCCGCGTCTCAAGGTTCGAGAATCAGGCGGGCCCACGCACCGAGCCCGAGCAGGGTTTCACCGGGGATTGGACCGGGGAACAGATCCTGATCGACAATCTCCGGCCAATTCAGAAGCAGTGCGCCGGATCCGGGGAGCAGGACGATCCAGGTCAGCAACGATGAATCCGACACGGACACCTGATACTCCATTTCCTCGGGGACGCCGAGATAGGAGATGCTCGCCAGCCAGCCTTCCTGCTCGAGAAAGCTCTGCCTGTCTTGAATCGCAGCTGGTGAGAACCCGAGTGCTCGGCATCGCCAGACGAAATCCCGTGCCAGCGTCCAAGCGGAACCGGTCCACTGGTAGACGGCCGTGCCCAGCGCCGCGGAAGAATGGAGGATGTAGAGCTCATGGTCGCGAATGACGCAGACGTTGCCGACAAACATCCCGAGTTGATCAGCGCGAATCCCAATGTATAACCAGCCGTCGCGGTGCTTGAGGTGAAGCGTCACTGAGCGTGGAAGCTCCACGCTGAGCGCATCGGCCCACTCTTGTTCGTGGATCGTGCCATCGATCGTGGCGGCCTGTCCTTGAGGGATGTAGAGCGGCCCTTCGGCGGCGGCGGTCAAGCCGCAGCCGGCCACGAGAACGAACACGACCCCGATCGGTCTCAACAGCGCAAGGAGTGCCTTCATTTTCCTCCAGCGGGAACCGGGCAACGAGCCCTCGAATGGTGTGGAGGGATGATAGCGGAGAAGGGCTTCGCAAAGAAACCAGGGACCCCCGCCGGGACAAGGATCGGCGTGTCGACGATGTCGGTGCGGGGCGAGGTTCGTCCGACCCCGCCCCGCATGCTTGGGCCACGCGCGCCGCGGCCCAGCGGATCGTTAGATCGCTTGCGTTGCGCCGGGTGTCTTGGCGAACAGCCGTGCATCTTCAACCCGGTCGAGACCAGCGACGAAACGGGTAAGCCGTTCGACTCCGATCCCGAACCCGGCCGACGCCGGGATGCCGCGTTCGACTTCGTCGAGGTATGCGCGAAAGCGCTCCGGCGCAATCGCATCCTGTTCCATCCGGCGGAGAATCCGTGGAAGGGTGTGTTCCCGCTCCCCTCCGGAGAGCGCTTCTCCGAATCCTTCCGGATACATGAGGTCCATATCGAGAAGCGTGTCGGCCTTCGTTGGATCCTCGCGATCGTAGAACTCCCGCACGGTTCGTGGGAAGTCGACGACCCACGCCGGGGATGCCAGCGTGGCGGACAGCGCATCATCGAATGGGACGCCGAATTCACGTTCCGCTTCGTTGTAAGGGATGCGAGCAAGCGGTGTCGAAGGCACTCGGATCTCCCGTCCGAGAAGCTCCAATTCGCATCGGCAGTGAGTAAGAACCTGCTCGATCACGCAGACAAGAAGCTCCTCACCCACGGCGATAACATCGTCGCGTGATGCGTCGCGCACCTCAAGGTCCAATTGAACGAACTCGGCCAAGTACCTCCCGTGGACGGCGCGTTCGGCGGGTTCCATCCGCACGTTGGGCGAGAAACAGAAGATCTTCGGAAGCGTGCGCAGAGCAAGCTGCTTGTGGAGGATCATGCTTCTTGTCAACTGATAAGGGGTTCCGTAATAGTCGACGGCTCCGCCGTAGGTCTCGTGGTGCAACGGATCGGTGATCGGTGAAAGGAGCACGGGGAGAATCTCCGTGAATCCGTTCCGCCTCAGGTAGGCGCCGCTGGCCTGAATGATTCGGTCTTTGATGGTGAGCACGGCAATCCGTTCATGATCGACTTGAATTCTCATCCTGTCCTCCATTGAACTCATCGAGCACCGGCATCAGCGCCGGGTTTGTTCCGATTCTCGGCCAACGTTCCGTCAGCTTGGCGCCCTGTTGTCGAGGGCGTCGGCTTGGCTCGGAGGGCGCCGCTGCCAGGGCTTGCCGCCGGGCGCCGGTCCTTCATTGGAGTGGCGCGTGAGACGGTCGCGGATGACCCGCTGGATGACGCTGCTGTCGAACCCGACTTCGGTCGGACGGTTGGCGAATCGCGATGAGGCAAATGGATGTGCCGAAGAGGGATCGGACATCTTGAATGGCGTGAATTTCAGGCCGTGTGCCGTCGCGATGACCACGACCCGCTCGTTTCGGCGAACCGTCCCGTCGGCGAGAAGCTTCGTCAGCCCGGCAAGGGCGACACCGGTCTGCGGACACGTGTAGAGTCCGCAGCTGTCGGCGCGTGCCGATGCATCGGAAAGCGCGCTCTCGCCGGCTTGGACGACGACCCCGTCCAGCTCTGCCAGGGCGCGGACGGCCCGTTCGTAGCTCACCGGATTCCCGATTTGGATCGCGCTGGCAAGCGTGGGGGCGGCCGTGACCGGCTCGAAGTCCCGAAACCCGGACAGATAGCTTCGGTACAGAGGATTGGCGTTCTCAGCCTGGGCTGCGGCAATGCGAGGAAGTCGATCGATCAACCCGAGAGTTCTCATCAGAACGAACCCCTTGGCGATGGCGCTGATGTTTCCGAGATTGCCGCACGGAAGAATGATCCAGTCGGGCGGCTCCCAGGAAAGCTGCTCCACAATCTCCACGGCGACGGTTTTCTGCCCCTCCAAACGTAGGGCGTTCATCGAATTGGCGAGATAGATCGATGGATCCTCGGCCAGATCGCGGACGATCTTCATGCAGCCGTCAAAATCGGTGTCTACGGCGAGAACGATCGCTCCGCAGGCGAGTGGCTGAGCCAGCTGGGCTTGCGAGATTCGGTCCTTGGGCAGCAACACGATCGTCGGGAAACCGGCCGCGGCGCCGTACGAAGCGAGCGCGGCTGACGTGTCGCCACTTGATGCGCACGCCACCGCCCGAACAGTCTGTCCGTCAGCCGCTCGCTGCTTGACGACCGAGATGAGCGCGGTCATTCCGAGATCCTTGAACGATCCGGAGTGACTTGTTCCGGACTGCTTCACCCAGAGATCCTCCAGCCCCAGCGATTGGCCCAACCTCTCCGCGAACAGGAGCGGGGTTCTTCCCTCCCCAAGAGATACGATGTTCTCCGCCTCGATCTCGGGAAGCACCCACTCTTTCTTGCTCCATACGCCGCTGCTGTACGGCCATGTTGCCTCCGCTGCGCGATCCCGGAACAGGGTTCGCCACTCGTCCCCGGTGACCCTCCGGAGGGCGTCGAGATCGTGCTCCACATCCAGCAGCCCCCCGCAGTCAGGGCAGTGGTATCTCCCGTCCGTGATCGGGAATTGTCCGCGGCAGCCTCGGACACAGACAAGCCGGCTTGAGGGGGTCGGGATCCGGCTCATCGTCCACTTCCGACGATCGGCATCGGGACTCGATGCAAGGGGAGCTCGCCTTCGCCCGAAGGGGCGTTGGGAGGAAAGCACGCTTCGTCCGGCTTGTCCGACAAGCCGAACACGACGCAGCCGCGATCCTGCAATGCTCGCGCAGCGCGCCAGACCTCTCCGGTCATCACGATCCCCGCGTACATCCGTTCATCCGCGTTTGCCGCAGTGGGGGCGCGAGAGATCGCGTTGCGGGTCGCCCAGTACTCGGCTTGGCGGAATGCGAGGAACGGCGTGGCGTTGCCACGATCCACCTGATCGCAGATCTCGTTGTGCAGATCGCGCAT
>RXOA01000062.1 GCA_003979035.1 Candidatus Bipolaricaulota bacterium | reverse complement strand
GCCAAACGAAAGGGCATCCTACGCAGGATGCTCTAGCAAGCGCATCCTGCCCTGTTTAGAACAGGATGCCAAACGAAAGGGCATCCTGTTTACCACCACAGGTCAGGCTCGAAGTAGATCATCCCTGGGTCGCCATCGTCGATGACCACGTTGAGCAGGGTCGGCTCTTCGGTTCCGCCGGCACGCCAGTTCACGTAGCTCACCAAACCGCTCGACAGATCGATGTGGAAGTTGCCGATGTAGAGGGCGTTCGGGTTCGTGTCATCCCACCACCAACCGACGTCGCTGTGAAGCACGACATTCCCGGCGCGGTAGCGTGCCGTTTGGCTCCATTCGAACCATTCCAAAGACAGGGTCGGAAAGGTGATGTCCGCGATGTACGGCTGGTTGACCTGGCCCATCATCCCCGCCGGGCCGAGCTCGACCGTCGGCGTGGGAACGATGGCGTGCTTCTCGCCCGGCATGGGAAGCGTTCCGAACCTCGCGGCCGGAACGATGAAAACTCCGGTGCCCAGCGGCGTTCCCCACGACAGCGTCGGGACGTCAATCTGCAATGCGAAATTCCGCCATGTCATCGTCAGATCGGTGCCCGGCCGGACCTGGTAGTAAATCGCGCCCGGATACGTTCCGTGCAAATCCCACAACGAGCAGATGTTGACGATCACCGCTCCGATTCCGTACGGGGAACCGGCCTGGGGAAGACTCGCATTCAACTGGAGCTGCCCTTGGTGCTGCAAGTCGACCAGCAGACTGGCATCGCTGATCTCCACGGTGATCTGCCGCGGAGGATCGATCCTGTAGGCAAGCCGGGGCTCCACGATCGACGGCAAGATGTCGAACAGCCCTCCCTGACCCAGAGCCATTCCACCGACTGTCACCAGCAACCCCACAAACACAAGAAGCATCCGTCGCATTCCCGTCTCCTCCTTTTCCTTGGACCTTGTTGTGCCGATGCTGGTTCATCCTGCCGGAATCCGGATCATTCAGGCAACCATCGTCGAACGATCCGTCTGCCTGCCGAACCCGCTTGTGCTTCCAAGGACGCTCACCCTATGCTGTTTGTTGCAGACAATCGGAGTCTCGGAATCCAATCTGCACGGCAGTTCCGTGCGAAAGGAGGTGCGCGTGCACTGCGGGAAGCGAGGTTCGATGCGGGCACGTGTCCCGCTCGTGATGGTCACCATGACGACAATCTTCGCCGTTTGCTCTGTCGTGTCCGGAACGGCAAACCGGACCCCAGTGGAGGATGTCCTCTCTTTGGTGCCGCTTCAGCTTGGAAGCCCCCAAATCTGGTTCACGGATTGGGATGCCTTGAAGGCGGCCACCGGTTTTTCGTGGGTGAACAGCCGTACGCCGATCGACCTGAAGCTCGCGTTTGCGCGGCGACTCAACCAGGATCTGGCCGCGGCGGCGGCGTACGGGATCGAGTTCTTCCGCGGGCATGCGGAGACTTGGGGGTTCGATTTCACCGACCTCTCCTGGGAGGCCGAAATCCTCGGCCATGGCCTCGCACCGTTTCGCGTCCTCAAGTTTCGTGATGGCTTCGATCTGTCTCCCCTTGTGGCCGTCCTCGGTGAGCGTGGCTTCGTTCAGACCGAATCGTTCGGCGTCACGGTGTATCAGAGAGATCTCGCTCTGGGCAGCGACTGGCTGCGCACAACCGAACTCGCCATCCATCACACTGCGGTGTTCGCCGACGGCTTGCTTGTCTTGTCGAGCTCTCCGGGGGCTGTCGAGGCCGTACTCGCCACCCAGGCGGGCGAATCGCCATCGTTGTCGGAGCACCCGTTCGCGGCGCGGCTTCTGAGCCACTTGAGGAGTCCTCACACGGGCGTGCTCCTGCTCGATCCGTCGTTTTGCCTCCGCCTCGCTGCAAGCGATCCCATGGAGCTTCTGTTGTTGGGAGACGCCTCCCGGCTCGCCGAGGAACTCCAGACTTCAAGCGGGACAGCGATGGACCCGTACTTCGCGTTCGGCCTTGGTATCCGCTTTGCGCTCGATCCGGCCACCGGAGAGGTGACGAGCGAAGGCGCGTTCGTCATGGAGTATGGGGATGTGGACGCGGCCAACGAGAATCTCGCGGCGAGAGAGACGCTGGCCGCGGCAGGAGCCGGAACGCGTTCGCCGGAACCCCTGTTCGTGCTCGATCAAGCAGAGGTTGTCGATGGTGCGATCCTCTTGCGCGTCACGCCGCTTGAGCGACGACCGACAAACCTTCTGCGGATGCTGCTTTACGCCGACCTCCCGTTCGCCGCCTGTGACTGAACGGAGGCGGATGGAGTAGGCTTGAGGCGGTTGCGGCAGGCTGCGGGGAAGGAGAAGAGACGATGAGCAAGGTTCTTGGCTGGCTGGCGTCGTTTCCCCTGACGGTCGTCCTGGCGGCGTCCATCGCCGCCGCGTCGATCATCGGTTCCTTTGTCGGCGCCGAAGATGCAGGCATGGCCTTCCAGGCTCTGGTCCACGCGGGTTGGTACGTCGCGCTGATCGTCCTGCTCGGTCTGAACCTCGCCGCGGCGCTTCTCCCCCATTTGCCGAGGGCAGTCAGCGCCCTCCGAAATCGCTCGCTTCCCTGGAGAAAGCGGCTCGATCCGCTGTGCCTGGATCTTCTTCGTGCGGGGATTCTGCTGCTGCTTGCCGCGATTCTCGCGTCCGGTCGCGGCTTCTCGGGAACGTTCCGCGTGGAGCAGTCCGACGTTGGCGCGACGATCGACTTGCCCGCGGCTTCGATGGCGGCTCAGGTCCGCTCCATCCGCTCCGGAGATCTCGTGTCCGGAGCGGAGATCGAGCTGCTGTTCGTCGACCGCAATGCAGACGAGCATCCCGTCACCTTCTCCGCCAGCAGCTTCGCCCCGATCGTCGTTGCCGGGGTTCAACTGCTGTTGGTTTCAGCGCGCGCTGACGTCTCTTCCGCCCGGCTCGCCGTGCGTTGGGAGCCCGACGCATCCAGCACGCTCTATCTCAAGGATCTTGGCGTC
>RXOA01000061.1 GCA_003979035.1 Candidatus Bipolaricaulota bacterium | reverse complement strand
CGCTTACCTCGAGTTGATCCGGCACATCGGTGAGGCAGAGTTCATCACGCGCACCACGGAAAGCGGCGTCACGTCCGTGCGGTTCGACACCCCATCCGGACCGATCACCGTGTTGTGGCAGGATCCGTGGGTCCGCACGGGCCCCCTATGGGTCGACAGCGACGGAAGCATGCTTGTGGAAGGGATCTGCGGGGAGGAACTTGGTGACTACGCAGGCACGTTCCGTTTGGATCTGGGCATCGAACCGGTCTATCTGATCGGGAATGTGGCGGCCGTATCGCTTGCCGCTCCGCTGCTTCGAGCACCCGGTCCCTAGGACCGCCAGTCGGCTCTCATCCGTCTACGGCTTGGTCGCCACGAACCGCTTGCCGTCATTGGCGCACAGGATCTGCACCACTTCGCGGCCGGCCATCGCGGCACCGGGGAGCCCTCCGGGCGGAACCGTCCACATGCTGGCGATGTAGAGGTTGTCGATTCCGGGCACGGTCTTTCGGACGTAGCCGTGCTGCTTCTGGAATTCGGGCGATAGCATCCAGGTCATGAACGTTCCTTTCCAGTTGCCGGTGTAGCGCGCGAATGTCAGTGGCGTGGCGACATCCGACACCTCGATGGCACCCTTGAACCCTGGGTAGCGGGCATCGATCGCTTCGGTGCAGGCAGCGGCGATTGTTTCCTTCTCCGCCTCATAGGCGGCTCGATCCTCGCGAAGCCGATTCCAGAACTCCCAGTCCGCCGTCAGAATCGATGTCACGACCGAGCAGCCTTCCGGGGCAAGCGACGGGTCGAAGCCGTAGCTCTTGACGTTGATCCACTCGACGTCGGCTCCGGCCAGCCGCATCGGATCCCTGAGTTTGAAGGATTCGCCGAGGCATTCGTCCAGTTCGTGGAGCACACGCTTCACACCGAAGCTAACTTGGATGCACGGTGGGTAGAGCTTGCCCGCCTCAAGCAGAACGTGATGCGTTTCGTGCTGCCGCGTCCCATCCAACAGCGAGTTCAGCGTGGCTCGAAGGTCCGCCGCGGAGATGACGACATCGGCTTCGACGCGCGTGCCGTCGGCAAGCTCGACACCGATTGCCTTTCCGTTTGCCTCGAGAATGCGTGTCACCCGCGCTCCGTAGCAGATCTTCCCGCCAAGGGATACGTAGCGTCGTTCGATCGCCCGGGCGTATTCAAGCGAGCCGCCGGCGGGGAACCCTGCGGCCTTCCGCGCCATCGGGATCAACGTCATCACCAGGCCGATCAGCGGCGTATGGCCACCGATCGCCTCCGCCAACCCCGCCGCAAGGAGCGGATCTTGGAATCGCTTCGCGAACTCTCCCGTTGTGATCGTGCTGAGCCGTTTCAACGTTGACAGCTGACGCCGCATGCGGAACGCCAGTTTGAGTCCGTCGAAGCCCGACATCAGCTCTCGCGGCTTCCCAACGGGCATGCTGAACCCATCAAACGTCCGGATCCATTCGATCAGCTGCTCGATTGGTTCGGCATCGGCGGGCGAAAGCTCCTTCATGTGCGCTTCAAGGCGATCCGGATCGGCGTAAAGAGAGAAGCTGCGTCCGTCGGCTCCGACCGTCCGCCAGAAAACGCTGTGATCGTACATCTTGCGTCCCTGCACCGCGCCCAATTCCTCCCACAACGCGTAGAGCGAGTCCCCCGGGGCCGAACCGGTGAGCCAGTGGATGCATCCGTCGAACGTATACCCCTGGCGAGTCCACGCCGTGCAGAGCCCGCCCGGCAGGGCGTGCGACTCGAAGATCGTCGTCTCATATCCGTTCATGCGGCCGTAGCAGCCCGCCGACAGCCCCGAGATTCCCGCTCCGATGATGGCAATCCTTTTCTCAGCCATGACTCGCTCCTTCGCTCCGCCTGACGTTCGGATGATGATCATGCTACTTCATTCCGCGAGCAATGGGCACGTCTTCGATCCCGGGCTCGGGATCGATATTCCGTGGGTGAGTCTACGTGGAGAGGGGGTTGCTATGAGGCAGGCCGAGCTCCGCATCCGCCCGATCGGAGTTGTACGCCGTGAAGGCGATACAGGGGTCGTCCACATCGATCCGGGGTTTCGCGATGCCATGCTGGAGCCGGAGGAGTTCAGCCACGTGCACGTTGCGTGGTGGGCCGATCGGTACGACAACGACGAAGCCCGCAGCATCCTCCGGTGCAAGCCACCGCACGCGACGGGCGCACCCGAGCGTCT
>RXOA01000060.1 GCA_003979035.1 Candidatus Bipolaricaulota bacterium | reverse complement strand
GGCGGATCATGAGGAACCGTCCTTGCCCGAGGGTAGTTCAAGCTTGGCCCGCATTTCCTCAAGGACCTTGCGGACCTCATCCACGCTTGCCCCGTCCTCAATCGTCGAAAGGTCGCCTATTTCCTTCTGCTCGCACAAGGCGCGAAGGACGCGGCGCATCGTCTTCCCGGAACGTGTCTTGGGGAGCTTGTCAACGATGTTCAGGATCTTCGGCGTGGCGATCGGCCCGATCCGATCTCGGATCAGGGAGATGATCTCCTTGTGAACTGCTTCGGATGGTGTGACGCCCTTCTTGAGCACGACAAACGCCGCGATCGCCTGGCCCTTGATCTCGTCATCGATTCCGATCGCCGATGCCTCGGCGACGTCCGGGTGGCTGGAGATCACTTCTTCGACTTCGCGGGTTCCCATGCGATGTCCGGCGACGTTGATCACCTCGTCGGCTCGACCCAGAAGCCAAAAGTACCCGTCCTTGTCCTTGATTGCGTAGTCGCCGGAGAAGTACAAGGATTTGCCCTGCCGCTCGAACATTCGCCAGTAGCTGTCGAGGTAGCGCTCGTCATCGCCCCAGATCGTCTGCAAGGTCCCCGGAGGCAGGGGGGCATGGCCGACCAGATAGCCGCGTTCTCCGGATGGGACGGGGTTGCCGGCATCGTCGACAACGTCAAGATGCCATCCCATCGCTTCGCGGGTCGGCGATCCCGGCTTGAACGCAAGGGGGTCGATCCCCATGTGGTTGGTGATCATCGGCCAGCCGCTCTCCGTCTGCCAGTAGTGATCGACCACCGGAACGCCGAGGGTCTCTTTGACCCACTTGTACGTCGGCTCGTCCAGGGGTTCTCCGGCGAGAAAGACGTGCCTCAGCGAGGAGAGGTCGTGCTTTGCGATCCACTCTGTGGGGAACTTCCGAAGCATCCGCATCCCCGTGGGAGCCGAGAAGACGACGCTGATGCGGTGTTTGGCGATGATCTCCCACCAGATACCGGGATTGGGATTGTCGGGCGTGCCTTCGAAGACGACGGTGGGAATGCCGTACAGGAGCGGGCCGTAAATGATGTAGCTATGGCCGACCACCCAGCCGATGTCCGATGTCGACCAGAACACGTCGTCTTCCGCGCAACCGTAGATCTGGTCCATCGAGGCGTGGAGGGCGACCATGTACCCGCCGGTGTCACGAACGACGCCTTTGGGCTTGCCGGTGGTGCCGGATGTGTACAGGATGTAGCTTGGATCGGTGGCATCGAGCGCCACCGGGTCGATCCTCGCGTTTCCCACTGCGGCGATCTCTTCTTCCCATGAGACATCGCGACCGGAAACGGGGACCCAAGGATCGATTCCTCGATCGAAGACAACCACCGTAGGAACGCTTGTCTCGGCGTGGTCCAGTGCCCGGTCGACGATCTGCTTCAGATGGATGACCTTGCCCTTGCGGGTGCTTCCGTCGGCACAGACGACGAGCTTCGGTCCGCAGCCATCGATGCGATCGGCAAGCGCTTCAAACGAGAAACCGGCGAACACCACGGAGTGCACCGCCCCCAGCCGCGCGCAGGCGAGCACGGCGACGAGCGCTTCCGGGACCATCGGCATGTAGATGAGAACGCGGTCTCCCTTGTTGACATCGTTCCGACGGAGCACGGCGGCGAATCGATTGACCTCCGTGTGCAGATCGGCAAACGTCAGTGTGCGACTGGTCTCCGCTTCGACGCTCTCCCAAATGATCGCCGGGCGATCGCCGTGTCCTCGTTCCACATGGCGGTCAACGGCGTTGTAGCAGAGGTTGGTCTTGCCGCCACGAAACCAGCGGAAGAACGGGGCGTTCGAGTCGTCGAGAACGGTGTCCCAATGCTTGAACCAATGGAGCCGATCAGCTTGGTCGGCCCAGAACCTTTCTCGATCCTCGATCGAGCGCCGGTGAATCTCTTCGTAGCTTCGCGACATCGGATTCCCCCTTTTTCTACGTCTTGTCCTATTCCTGTTTCGATTCCTGTGCCTAGCAGGAAGCCCGGGACAACCGCACAGCGTTCGCTGTTGCCCCGGGCCTTGGTCGATGTTCTTGCTCGGTGGTTCCCTACTGGAGGGGACGGGCAATCTTGGTGAAGTTGAACTCGCAGTACCTGTTGGTCAGGCAAAGCTGGGACGGGAAGTTGAACACCCACTGGTCGAACAACCCCGAGAGCTTCAGCATCTCCTCGAAGATCGCGTAGTTGCAGTCAACTTGGATCTTCTGGTTGTACTCTTCGGCGTCCTTCTCACTGAGCGTCTTCCAGATGACCTGGGTCGTGTATGGGCAGTCGTAGCAGCGAAGTGTCACGACCTCATCAGTCGCTTCGATGATCTCAACCGGGTTGCCATACAGGGCGAAGCTCTTGACCATCGCGTCGGCAAGCTCATGAATCGTCAGCTTGTCTCCAGGCTTCTTGTCGATCATCGCCAGGAGGTCGTTCCACTCCATGCGTGTTCGAAGAGCCCACAGCTTGGCGTAGAGCTCCACGGCCTTCTCGGTCCCGAGCTCGTCGTCCATCGTCTTGAACGCGGCATAGTCGTGCCGCGTCCATAGCACCATGGCGTCGTTGTACATCTGTTCCCACGTGAGTTCGGGATGAACCGTCATCAGATCCCTGACGTTGTCCACGAAACTGTTGTGCCGCATGTCCTTTGCGCAATTGTTGCAGCCCATCTAATGTCCTCCTTCGGCGGCCTTGCCGCTCGAACCTGTGGTGTTGTGTGTTGCGGTTTCCTTGTTTGTGTTGTTGATTTCTTCGTCCATTGACCTAGTCGCTCAGCCGGACAACCAGCTTGGCGACTTGGGCACCCATTCGTTCGCAGACTTCCTTGCGCCCCTCGTCCGGTGCGCCGACCGACACGGGGCCGTAGTGTCCACCCGTTTCGAATCCCGGAACGATCATTCCGTGCACCAAGAAGGCTCGCAGGATGTCCATAACGGCTGTTTCAGCGCCGCCCCCGAGGTCTCCCGAGGAGGCGAATGCCGCACCGACTTTTCCTTGTAGTTTCGTGTAGTACTTGATGCTGTCATCGATGAAGCGTTTCACTTCTGCAGTCATCGATGCGAAGTACGTGGGCGTTCCGATAACGATGCCATCGTAGTTCGGCAAGTCATCCACGCTTGCCTGCTCCAACGGCTTCAGATCGACCTCGACTCCGACGCTTCGGACTCCTTTCGCGACGGCTTCCGCCATCGCCTTCGTGTTTCCAGTACCCGAGTGGTAGATCAACAGAATGCTGGCCATGGGTCTCACCTCACGATGATGAACGGTTCATGTAAATGCGCGGTACACGCTTATTGACCCTACAGGTCACCTCGTAGTTGATGGTGCCGCTGCGGCGGGCAACTTCATCCGCGCTTGGTTCGTCTCCGAATAAGATGACGTCATCGCCGACCCGAACGCCGTCGATTGCAGACACGT
>RXOA01000059.1 GCA_003979035.1 Candidatus Bipolaricaulota bacterium | reverse complement strand
TTGAGGTTCCCCGCGTCAGTATCGTTGTCGGAGAAGCTCGGCGCCGCCACCACGCTCAGGGACAGCAGCCCCACCAGCGCGATCGCGAGCCAGGCGCATCGTCCTGGTTTCCTCCTCATCGTGACTCCCCCTCGTGGTGCGTTCTCGAAAGACGCGTGCCGTGGAAGACCGTCCGAGCGTGGCTTACACGCGCCGGACTCCACCGACCTGCGTTCTGATGAACGAAATAAGATCGCAACATAGCATCTCCTCGATCCGCAGTATAGGCGGATGACGGAGAAGCCCATGAGATGGGAGTCATCCTCTGGCAGGTCGATCTGTCGCCTTGCCATGGGACGGATGTCCGCTGGGGGGGATCTCGGACGGCGTTCGATCGCCGCAACCTTAGACCGCCGTAGCGCCGCTTCGCCACGAAAACCTCGTCGGCCGTGAAGTGCACGATCCCGAATCCTGCTATTAGGCCGACGCTACGGGGGTCCCGCGCTCTCGCAGTCGTCGTAGCAACGCGACAGGCGCTTGTCTCCGCAGTCCGTGAGCCTCGGCACAAGCGCCATTTGCACGGTGGACCGTGTCAGATCGGCACGGTCGATCCGCCCGCCGGACAGGGTGGCGATTGCCCCCTTTTCGGGATCGAAGGAGGGTCCGTACACCGCGGTCATCGCCCCGGCAAGCGTTTCGCCGGTCGCCAGCCGCGCCGCGATGCAATTCGGCAACTCAAACCCCGGCGACATGCCCCACGTCACCCGCCCGTCTCGATCGACAATCGCTGCGACTTGGATCGCAACCGGAGGCAGATCCCCCCGCTGCCTGACGACGCCGGCTTCGATCCCCACGCCCCAATCGGCGTCGGTGGCGGCAAGCGCTTGTTCGGCACGCGTACGTGCGCCACAGGGAATTTCGGCGTTGAACGGCTGCGGCGACACGCCCGAGCCGATGTTCACCGAAACGACCGATGCCTCGACTTCGAAGAAGGCCTTGTAGACGTCGCGCACCGCGTCGCATTTCACAGGATTGGCGGATCCCACCGCAAGTCTCATGTGCCCCATCCTAATCTGGCAGCCGGGGTTGCGCAACGGGGCACCGTTCGATAGCCTTCCATCACCATGGGAACTTCCGTTTCAGTGCATGTCGTCGCCACCAATCGCAAGGCGCGCCACAACTTCGAGATCCTCGATACGATCGAGGCCGGACTTGTGTTGACCGGCACCGAAGTGAAGAGCCTGCGCAATGGAGGTTGTTCTCTGACCGACGGCTACGCGGTCATTCGAGACGGTGAAGCGACGCTGCGTAATGTCCACATCGCCGCGTACAAGCAAGGCTCGATTCGCAACGTGGAACCGCTGCGCGATCGGCGGCTGTTGCTTCATCGAAGCGAAATCCTTCGGCTTGCCGGGAAGATCAACGAACGCGGCCTGACCGTGGTCCCACTTCGTGTTTACTTCAAGAATGGACGGGCCAAGCTCGAACTCGGCCTTGCCAAGGGGAAGAAGACCTACGACAAGCGTCGCAAGCTTCGCGAAGACGACGAGAAACGGCGGACCGACGAGGCCACCAAACGCTACGGCCGAGGGCTCTCCGCCTGACATCCTTGTCCGAACGGGAACTCCACGAAAGACAAGCGGTGAGCCTTTCCGACAGGCGAATGACCCGCGCTCGCGCTAGCTGCGAAACAGCACGGATTCCCGTTTGAACAGCCGCACGGCAAGCGCAATCAGCACACCACCCACCACCGAATTCACGGCAAGGGTGATCAGCACGTGCTGCGTTGCCAGGCTGCCGGAAAGAATCTCCTGCAGGGCGTACAGCGCATTGGCGATCGGCACGAAGAACCGTCCCTCGGCAAAGCCGTTCGTGCCGGTGATCGTCACCAGCCCGATCAGGACGATGACCATGTAGATCGGCATCAAGTACGTGCTCGCTTCCTTCTGCGATCGGGCGAAGCTTCCGACGATGATCACCAGCGCCGCAAGGATGATCGCCAAGGGAATGAGCACGGCAAGCATCCAGCCGAGCGCCGACCATCCGATGACAAACGCGGCGTCGCTTCCGGCCTTGATCGAGATCAGATCGCCGCCGAACCAGCGCAGGCCGATCAGCAATCCCACCGCGGACAAAAACGCCGAAATCAGCGACACGCTCATCACGGCAAGGAACTTCCCGAGGACGATGTCGGTTCGCGAAAGCTGGCTCACCAGCAACGTGGCGATTGTGCCCCGCTCTTTCTCCCCGGCGGTGATCTCGCCTCCGAGCCCCATCGATCCGGTGAGGATGGCAAGGACCATGAAGTACGGAAGCAGTCGGCTGAGCAACATTTGTCCGACCCAGTTCTCGCCGGCGACATCCTCGGTTTGCAGGGTCATCGGCGCCGTGAGATCTTCGTAGTCGACGCCGAGCGCATCGAGGTTGTCGCGGACGACGCTCTCCAGATACGCACCTAGCGTTTCACGAACTCTCCCCGCGGCAAGACTCGCCACTTGATCGCTGTGATCGAAGTACAGCGTGACGACAAGGCCCAGCCCCGGGCCTCCGCCCGAAGGCGACGGCTCGATCTGCAGGACCGCTTGGCCGTCGCCCGCTTCCATCCGGGCCAAGCCCTCGTCGACACTGCCGGCGAACATCCAGTAGATGGCCGTTTCCTCGGCCAGATGCGCCGAAAGCCGTGGTTCCGGCACGTCGTTCACAACGAACACGGCCGGAGTGAAGTCTTCGTAGGAAATCTGCTCAGAAGCGGAGAACTTCCCCATCACCGCGAACACCATCGGGTAGAAGATCAGCGGGAACAGTACGGTCAGAAACATCGTGCGGCGGTCGCGAAACGCACCGACCATCTCTTTGAAGAACAGCAGGCGAATCTTACCCCTCATCGTGTGGTTTGCCTTCTTGGGTTTCTAGTGGGTGCGCGGGCGGGGAGACGGCCGCGTCGGGGCGCAAACGCGCACGGCGAGAACTAGCCATCCGCCTCCACTTGTTGAGAAGCGGTCTGTACGTTTTCGTCTACGGCACCTGTAGCCGCATCCACGGTTTCGCTCGGTGTCTGCACATCGTTCACGCCGGGAGGATCGGAGGGCGCCGCCTCGGAGATGGACATCGATTCGGTCTCAGACTGAGAATCTCCTCCCACAACGACAACGACGCGAGGCTCGGTCTCCGGAGCGGGCTTGGTCGACTCTGCGTTCGTCGCGACGATCGGCGCGGCATGGGAGGAAGGTGGGGTCAGCGACCCCACCTCGTCCTTCATGGTCTCGTCTTCCGGACAACAGGGCTGTCCCGTTCCGGGCAGCGACTGATCCTCGCCTTCCAGTTCGGGCGGCGCGTTGTCGACAATCACCGTCACCGTCAGCAATTCAGACCGATTCCCGTACGCATCCTCGACGTAGTAGGAGATCTCGTATTCTCCATCCGGTCCGGAGATGCCAAACGGTTCCGCATAACGGATCCAAGCCCCTCCGTCGATCCGGTAGCAACTCCAAAGGTCGATGTCGTTCGCCCCCCCGAGGATGTCAAGCGAGATCCTCGTCCGCGCATTGATCCAGCGCCCGCTCGCATCAACGAACGTCGGCCCGTCAAACAGGAGCGCCGGCACCGGTGGCA
>RXOA01000058.1 GCA_003979035.1 Candidatus Bipolaricaulota bacterium | reverse complement strand
CGTCGGGCCGCCAAGCCCGGATCAAGACGGCGTGGCCGCCAAGTACGATGGCAACCGAACCTGTGTTCCGCCCGCCACCAGCGATTGCCCTGCCGCCTGCGCAATCTACAGCAGCGTCAGCGATCTGATCCGTTTCGCGGCGCTGCATCTGGGGCAGAGAAGCAGCGTGTCTACAGATCCCGAGCTTCTGTCGAGTTCGTCCCTTCGATGCATGCAAACACCGTCTCCGGGCACCGTGCCAACCAGGGATTGGGAGTGTGAAGGCGGAGGCTACGGCATCGGTTGGTTCATCGGGTTTCTCGGGAACGGCCTGAAGATCGTCGATCACTCCGGTGGGGCGTGCGGCATCGGGACATCTCTGATCTTGGTTCCCGAGGAGCATCTCGCCGTTGCCGTGCTCACCAATACACACGGATCGTGGGCGGACAACATCGCGATCTCCGCTGTTTCCGCGCTGATCCCCCACCACCTCGTGAACGTCTGCACGCCTTCCGAAAGCGGAACAGCGAGTGTGCACGGCATCCTCGCCACAGAGCCCATTCTCGAAGGCACATGGTCGGGATCGATCGAGACGTGCGAGCGGGACATCTCGCTACGTCTGCGAGTGGATGACGAAGGACGGGCGTGGATCCGCATCGCTGGCGCGCCCGAACAGCGGCTGGAGGATGTCAGCTATGTGGAAGGTTCGACAATCCTGATGAACGCCGGCGGTGGCCCGTCCTTGCGGGGGGCGGTTCAGGGCGGCCTTCCGACAAGCGCCGTGTTGCGCGGATGCCCCTGCCGCACCTGGATCGAGCTCAAGCTGAACCAAGATCGGCTGCAGGGCGCCGTCATCTGCCTGTCGCAACGCGGGTTCTGGACGGGACCGCTTTCCGCATGGGCCGAGCTGGCACGGATCGAGGAGGAAGGATGAGGCGTCTGTCGCAGAGGAGCCTCCCCACGCTGCTGGGCATTGCGTGGTGCCTCGCTGTCTGCGCAAGCGCTCTCGCAACTGCGGAAGCTCCGGTCGAGCCGGCACACATCGGAGTGTTCTCGTGCACCAGCCTGATGGCGGCATCCGATGGCTTGGTGCTCCTCGGCGATTGCGAGGATGCGGGAGCCGGCCACCCGCTTGCCGGGAATCCTGCGGGAAGCTACGTCTTCTTTTTGCCTGGCCATCCGTTGCACGGCGAACTCGGAAGGATGCACCTGGGTTGGCTGTGGCAAGGACAGTACCGCAGTTTCCAGGCGGGAATGAACGAAGCCGGCCTCGCCTACAGCCTGACCGCCGTTCCGGAGAAGCCGATGAATTCGCACCCCGAACGCCCGTATGTTCACGGACGGGACAGCTTCTACGACACCATCCTCCGCAATGCGGCGACCGTCGATGAGGCAATCGCGTGGACGCTGCGATTCGATTTCTCCACCGTGTGGTTCCAGATCCTCTACGCGGATGCGGCAGGCCATGCGGCGATCCTCAGCCCCGGCCCCGATGGCGAAATGGCCATCACCCGACGTCCGGAAGGCTCTTCGGTGCTCGTGGCCGCGACGTTCAATGCATCCGATCCCGAGCGATTCATCGGCCGCGACAGCTTCGTGCGGTTCGAGGACGGGCAGGAAGCGCTGACGGATCTCGTTTCTGCTGGTAGATTGTCGGTGCCGGCGGTCTCGGAGGTTGTGGAGCAGGTGACCCGAGCACGGCCGTACGCGTTCAACGGCAGCTACACGATGTATGCCACGACCTACGACCTGACCCATCGGGTCGCGCATGTATACGTCTTGGGAAACCACACAGAGCCGATCGTGATCGACCTGGTCGCGGAACTGGAACGCGGTGAGCACCGGACGAGCATCGCGGAGCTGGTGCCGGCCGAGCAGCTTGAGCGGGACGTGCGGAGATACTGGGCCGTCCAGGTCGCCGGCCTCGGCGCGGTGATCCTGGGCGTGGGGGCGATCGTGTGGGGTGCCGTTCGACTGCTGTGGTGAGAGAACTTGACATGGAGCGGAGCTGACGCGTCGGGTTCTTCCGAGCCGCGTTTCTTCCCTGTTGTGTCGGGAATCCCGATACTGAGTCTGATATCGCTCGTGGGATCGATGTCGGACGACGCGTGGCAGGAGGTGGAATCAGCATGATCGATCGGGTTCATCAACACATCGTCTCGGAACTGCAGCAGGGAGCTCGTACAGACACGGTGTTTGTGGTGATTGCCGTGTTGCTGAACCTGCTTATGCTCGGGATCAGTTCCGGGATTGCGGAGGGATCCGCGGAGAACGGAGCGACAACCGGCGTGCTGGGGCTGTTCATGGCGTTGACGGTGGTTGTGAACCTTGTCGCGGTCTTCGGCCTTCTCAAAGGCAAAGAGACGAGGGCTCGGCTGATCGGCGGGTTGCTCAAGCTGTACGCGGATCAGCACGTGGATGGCTACTACGACCCGGCATTGCTCAGAAACTACGGCACCCGCTACTACTTGTTCATCCTCACCATCGTCTGCATGGGCATCGTCGCGATTGCGGTCCCGCTGCTCTTGCGGTAGGCCCGAATCAACCCTCGGAAACCGCGAACCCCCGGAAGCCATTGACGTCCGTTGCTTCCGGCCGCCGAATCGAGCGCGGCAGCAGGCCGAACCCAGCTGAATTCTACTGCTGAACAACGGATGCGAGGCTCAATGCGGAGTCGACAAATACGTCGATGTACAGCTTGACGGTCTCAAGCGTGACACCACCGGAGAGCAACAGATCGAGCTCGATCACCGGATCGCCCTGGTCGTCAACGTACGCCCGGCCGAACCGCGCCAGCCGGTTCCAGTTGTTGATCGCCGAGAACTCAAACGGTGCATCCGTGGACCACGCCGCATAGAACAGCAGCGATCCATAGCCCCCGACCTCGATCCGATCGTGCGGAAGGATCATCGCCGTGATCCCCCGATGGGTGAACACCCAGATCGGCTCGCCCCTGCTGTCCAGCCCCTGCTCGTAGGCGATCTCCAGCTGTGTAAACGCCTGCTGCATCAGATCCTCGGTGGCGGCGAAGTACGTGCCATCATCCGCAGCGACGGTGACGAGGCTGGTTGCACCGGAAAGCGCGATCAGCAGAACAAGCCACATCCTGTGAGATACGGTCTTGAACACGACTACGAACCCCCTCTTGATGACATGATTGCATCGCGGAATCGAAATGCGCAGGATCACAGCCTGCGGATAGGTCAGCCGCGGCCGTTGCCTTGGCCTTGGCCACCGTTGTTGCCCCCGGCGTTGCCGTTGCCACCCGCGTTGTTCCCCGCACCAGCGTTTCCGCTGCCGCCAACAACCTGTCCGCTTCCCTGTCCATTGGAGGCGTTTCCTTGTCCGTTCGAGCCGTTTCCTTGACCAGCGGATCCGTTCCCCTGCCCACCTGAGCCGTTGTGGCTCATCTTGTGATAGGCGTTTGCACTCTGGACCTTGTTCTGGTAGCTGTGCTGATTCCGGTTGGCGGCCTGGGCCTGCTCCGCAGCCTGGGATTGCAGCATCTTGTGGTAGGTAAGCTGGCTTTGCGCCATCTGTTGCGTGGAGACAGATCGCTTCTCCTGGACGCCCGCGGCAAACGACACCATCGAGACGAGAATGGCCAGAAGAAGACAGCACGCGATGACTCTACTTGAATTCGGCAGTCCGGCGATCATAGAACCCTCCGTAGACCCGTGACATTGCGCCCCCCGCTTTCGCATGGGTTTGCCATTTCGATTCCGGTGGGAGTATAGCACAAGGCTCAGTTCGGTCATCGGTCTCTCATGGATTGCCACAACAGACTTGGTCTCTTGACATCAATGTCCCATCCATAGGGATATGGCCTGACTTGGTGCAGCCCCGTCCCTAAGCCCGTAGTCACTCGGCAACGATAGAGGCGGGGATTTCACCGCTCAGCGCGAGATGCTTCACAGGTATGGTCCTCCACCATGCCGAGAGGCATGTACCCAGTATTCGGACGAATCCTGCACAATCGATGAACGCGCCCTGTGCCAAGCGCTGCGACAGCTGCCATGCCTGCCGGACAACATGCCCCTCAGGCGCCATCGGCGAGGATCGCTTCCCGCTACACGCTGAGTCCTGCATCACCTTCTGGAACGAGCAGAAAGCCGACGTTCCGTTCCCCGGCTGGATTGAGCTGGATTGGCACAACGCCCTGTTCGGTTGCCTGCGCTGCAAACGCGCCTGCCCGGAGAACGCGCCACACCTCGACAACGTCCTTGACGGACCTGCGTTCGAAGAGGACGAGACGCGTCTCCTTCTTGCCGGCGGCATCGTGGAAGACGTTCCGGAGCCGCTTCGTTCGACGCTCGTCGAGTGGCGGCTGGACGTGTTGTTTGAGTCCTTGCCACGCAATCTGGGAGCGCTTGTGGAGAAGGAGCAACGTCGCCGGAGGCAAGTTGGCCATCCATCCGTCTGCGACGTTAGCTAGCGGGCCTTGCTGCAACAGCGAAGTCGCATGCGGAATGCGCGAATCTCTTGTTGACTCACGCCTGCAGCTTCCCGATACTGCTTCGGACGGATTGAGGGACTGCTTGATGAAATCACGACTTCTGAGGCTTGTGGGACTCCTGCTGGTGGCTTGGGTTGCCGCTGTGCTGTTGCTGGCAACGTTCGAGTCGTACGAGGCGGAGTCTTCCATCCACGGCTTCTGGGATGCCGCATGGTATTCGCTGGTTACGCTCACCACCGTCGGCTACGGAGACATGTATCCCGTATCCACAGCAGGAAGAATCATCGGGGTTCTCCTTCTGGTCGGGAGTCTGGGCGTACTGGGAACGCTTGTCTTCAAGGTGTCTGGGCACATTCATCAGCTCAGAGAAAGGAGGAAGATGGGTCACACAGGGACGGACTTCAAACACCACGTGATGATCATCGGATGGAATGAATTTGCTCGCACGATCACGGAGCAACTCATTCGCGCCAACTGCAAAGTTGCTGTGGTAACGGACAGAAAGGACGACATCGATCTCATCAACGGGCAGTTTGCCAAAGAACGCGTCTTCGTGTTGTTCTCCGAACTCCGCGATGTTGGGATGCTGTCGAAGGCAGGAATCGATGACGCTTCGACGATTCTGCCGAATCTGCCGACCGACACGGACAACCTCATCGCAATCCTCAACATCAGGAAGGAGTTTCCGGACAAGCAATTCATCGTGGCTCTCGACAGCCCAGATCTGAAATCCACGTTCCAAACGGCAGGCGTCACCTACGTCCTATCGAGAAACGAAATCGCATCCAAGCTGATCGCAAGCTACATGTTCGAGCCCGATGTCGCCGACTACGAAACAGATCTTCTGACTTCCGCAACAGAAGCTGGCGAATACGACATCCAGCAGTTCCGTGTGACCAAGGACAATCCCTTCTGCGGCAAGACATACGGCGAAGCATTCTCGGAGCTGAAGGCCAAGCACAATGTGGTACTGATCGGCATCTCGAAGTTGCAGCAGTCCGCACGCACGTTGATCAAGCTTCCCTCAGATGATGTTGCTGTCGAAGCAGGCGACTACCTTCTGATGGTGCTCGGCGGATCCAGCGAAGCAGGGATCTCGGAGATGTTCCACGTCAACCAAGGGATGCTTGAGGTCCCGTAGTTGTCCGAGAGCAGTGCGGCACGACGAGTGCGTGCCTGTTGACACGCAGTTCATTGCAGGCGATCGCGGGGGCTCTGCCTACCAAGTGGAGGCCATCAAATGAACGTACTTGGAATCATCGGATCGATGCGCAAGGGGAACAACACGGAGGCGCTCGTCCGCCGGGTGATCGATGAGATGACATCGATGCTGCCGGACGAAGGCGCGGCATCGGAGCTTGTCCATACACCCGACCTCAACTGCCATCCATGCCGCGTCGTCTGCCACGACGCCCACTGCTCGAAGAAGCTGTATCACTGCTCCATCGACGACGATGTGATGCGGGTCTTGGAGAAGATGATGGACGCCGATGCGGTCGTCCTCGGCGCACCGCACTACTTCCGCGCGCCGCCGGCGGGGTTCCACGCGATGATCGAACGGATGCAGTCGATGGCGTTCTTCTACGAGGCGACAGGCCATTCCCACGAGGGATCGCCTCTTGTCGGCAAGCCGTGCGGCTTGGTCGCCGTCGCCGAATACTCCAATCCCCACGTTATCCTGGAGTACCTCCACGACTTCTGCCTGCTTCTGAAGATGAAGCCGGTCGAACTGCCGACCTTCCCCTACTTGGGCGTCGGCGGCCACGGCGATCTGGAAAACGACGAGATCTTCCATCCGTTCGAGCGCGCCGCCGAGCTGGCCGCGGCACTCGTCGCTGTCCCTTGTCTGTAGGGGTCTAGCGGCTTGGCTCTTGGCGCACTCCGTTCATTCGCTCCAGAATCCGAAGCGTCTCCGCTGTGAGCTTGTCGGTGTTCTGCAGGGTGTGGATGCCCGAGAGGTTGTCGGCCTTCCACCGAAGATGCTCTCCGCCGGCCGCCATCACCAGGTGCTTGGCAGCATGCTCGACGCTGCGAAACAAGAAACCGCAGCCATCCACGGGGCACCCGGCCGACAATTCGGGACGTCTCCAGTCAGCGAAGGAACGTCCGAGATCGCGGGCTTCCGCCAGTTTGGCCTCATCTTGCTGCACCGGCCCCGCTTCGGAGTGGAAGCGCACGATGTGGAATCCCATCCCCGCCCATCCGGTGATCGACTCCAGCATCCGGATCGCTAGCTCCACTCCGTAGGGATCCTCGGCGAGGTACGCCGTGATCAGGACCAGATCCTTCGTCGGCAGACAGTGGCTTCGATCGAATGTGAGCATCGGATGCATCCGGTCGATGAACGTCTTCATCTGGGCGCACAGGTGCCACCAGTAGATCGGCGCGGCAAACACAATCACATCCGCATCGCGGAACACCGGATAGACCGTGTTGAAGTCATCGTCGAGGACGCAGCCCGTATACGGCGGCTGAAAGCATCCGTTGCACCCCTGGCACGGGCGGAGATTGAGGTCGTTCAAGTGAAAGGTGGTGACCTCCGCGTGCCCGACCACGTTCAATCCTTCGACGAATCGATCGGCCATCGTTGCTGTGTTCCCCGCCTTGTTCGGACTGGCCTTCAACACGAGCACTTTCATCCGGATCCCTCCAAGATGGCGTTCTCTTCCACAACAGTGTGCGGTGCATCCGTCTCCGCTTCATCACTTCCTCCGCAACAAATCAGTGACAGACCCAGGCTCGCTGCCGCCTCTCAAGACGTCGGCAGTCCGTTGGTCTGCCGCGCCACCGCAATCGGAACGCGTGTCGCAAAGACATCTACGAAAACGGAACCAGTTCCTGCCGCTTCTCATCCCACAGCTTGAGCCGGGCGCAAGACAGGCTTCTCCATAGGGTGAGCGGCGCTTTCGTCTGCAATGCAGGAATGGCATCATGGCACCGCTTCAGACGGTAGTTGGGGATTCCGGCGTTAAGGTGATGGATGTAGTGGTAGCCGATGTTGCCGGAGAACCACCGCAACACGGCGGGCAGACGATAGAAGGAGCTGCCTTCCATCGCCGCGCGATACCAATCCCATTCGTTCGCGCGTGCCCAGTACACCCCCGCGAACTGATGCTGCACGTAGAACAACCAGATCCCCGTCACCCCCGCCAGCCACAAGACCGCCATCTGAATCAGGAGTGTGTTCGCCCATCCGATTCCCTGCGCAACGGCGAACAGCATCCCCACGAGGAGCAAGTTCGTCACAAGTACTCCCAGCACGGCTTTCCTGCCCGTCCCTTGGGTCGGAAACCGGCTTCGGAGCATGAACGTGAACACGGATCCGAGCCCCATCATCACGACGGGATGGCGAAACATCCTGTACGTCCATCGCACCCACCGCGGCGCCTCGTTGTACTCGGCCCGCGTGATCGTCCAGACATCGCCGACTCCCCGTGCATCAAGGTTGGCGTAAGTCGCATGGTGGCGAAGGTGGCTGAACCGCCAGTCATCAAACGGCGTGAACACAAGCGTTCCAAGAAGGCAGCCGGCGAAGCGATTGGCACGTTTCGATCGAAACAACGATCCATGCACGCAGTCATGGAACAGGATGAAGGTCCGGACAAGAAACGCCGCTGCGGGGACAACAAGCAGCAGCGCCAGCGGATACAACGTGCCATGCTGGATCAGGTAGGCCATCCCATACCAAAGCCCGGCATACGGAACAAGGGTGTTCGCGAGCTGCCAGGCGACGCTGCGGTTGTCAGGAGTTCGGAAGGCTGCCACTTGGGAATGCCAATCGGGCCGCGCGCGATGCGATCCCGCCGGGGTCTCGTTTGCCTCGACTTGATTCGATGCGCCCTCAACCATGCCCGGGCCTCCCTTCGGATGGACTCGACGCCTCCTCAACCCGCTTGCGCCTTGACGGCTTCCGTGTCACCGCCCGTGATCCCTATGTCGCCATCGGGGAGCATCGGCACCATGGCTCATCCCCCCGTCGGCGGCTGTCGCGCCGGCCCAATGTGTAGTGTGGGGCCTGGCACCGCCGTGTCAACTGCACCTCCCGCCCAGCGTAAGACCGCCCTGCCACAAGGCTCACACGAGGCGATCGCGACGACAGCAACAGCATAAGCGAGCATTGCCGATCCGGCGAGCTTTCCTTTTCGCCTCAATCACAGTACCGTTGGTCTTGCGCGGACTCCGCCTTCGGCAGTCAGTGCTTGACGGACCGAGACCGCAAAAGGAGATCGAATGGGCTTTGGAGAACGTAGGATGGTTGATGTACGTCACCTCGATCTGAAGTGCGCCGACTGCGGAAAAGCAATCGAAGAGCTTCCGTTTGAGCCGGTGTCGGATCGGCCGGTGTACTGCAGCGACTGCAACCGCAAGCGTCGTCCGCCGCGAAGTGGCGGTGGCGGTGGTGGCGGCGGCGGACGCGGTGGAAGATCGGGCGGCGGCGGCGGACGCGGTGGAAGATCGGGCGGCGGTCGCGGCGGAAGATACTAGTCTGGCAGACGGATCTTCAACATATCAATACGCGGGTCGGTGCAAACCGGCCCGCGTTCTTGCTTCCGGATGCAGGACGGCCGTTGCGCATGGCCGCCGCAACGCCGAACAGGCCTACGCCGCTGCCGGATGGGTTGCCACAGCGCCTGCACTCGCCCCGTTGCGGCTGTTAGCACAATCCACCTTGCCGCGGCTCAACCGCAACGCTAGAATTCCCGCCCTTCATGAACACCAGAAAGAAGGGTCGAGTTGTGCTGATCACGCTGGCCGTGGTTGCCGCCTTGGTTGCTGTCAATTTCGTTCCGATGATGTCCCTCAGAACGCCGGGGATGGAGGAATACTTGTCGCATGGAATGTCCGTCTGGGCCACGCCTGAAGATGCGGCCCAGGTTGAGGTGATCGCTTCCCGCATCGTGGCGTCTCGGAGCCGCATTTCGCAGGCGTTGGGGACGGATGCGCCGGAC
Source organism: Candidatus Bipolaricaulota bacterium (assembly GCA_003979035.1). Classification (GTDB taxonomy): domain Bacteria; phylum Bipolaricaulota; class Bipolaricaulia; order UBA7950; family UBA9294; genus RXOA01. The sequence goes on along the minus strand of RXOA01000058.1, from coordinate 6,714 downwards.
GAAGTCGGAGTCATCATCTACCCATCTCAGAATGCGCTCAAGCGCCACACAGCCGGGTTCGCCGGCATGCTGTTGCCGGACTGGTTCATCGGCCGCAACACGCGAGAGCATGTGCTAATCACGTCTCCAGCGTTTCCGGGGCCGGCACATACCCGAGAGACTGTGGTACAAGCCGCCGTCCATGAATACGTGCACGTGTTCACCGATCAACGAAACCGGGATCTCAACTACTGGCTGAAGGAGGGCATCGCGCTCTATCTCGCCGAGCAGGTTCCGAGCATCGAAGCGATCCGCGCCGAGCGGGACCTCACGTACAGGGAGTTCTCCTCCCCCAACGCGATCCAGTTCGCCAATGTCGGCGGGTACACGCTCGCGTACACGCTGATCGCATACTTGGACGACACGTACGGATGGGACCAAGTCATCGCTCTGATCGCGCCGGGAGCATCCTACGAATCGATCCTGGGGAAAGATGATCGGGCGCTGTTCGACGAATGGATGTCCCATCTGGCCACGCTCTAGCCGAGGATCGAGCATTGTGCCCCACTCGCCGTGCACTGCAGTATCCGCCGCCCCGCGTCGCCCATCGCGAGCGCGATCACATCACGGCCGATGAACCCATCGTCCGCCGGGCCGCCCGACCCTTGCGGTGTCATGATCGGTCGGATCTCCGCGCCCGTTGAGCCGAGGAAGAGGCAGAGAGCAAGATCACAGCTCCACTTGTCGGCTCAGCCTGTTGTTCCCCGCAGGAGAGATGACGGGAATCCGGCTCCGACGGTCGCTCGAAACTGTCAGCTCCACCGGCGAAGACCGGACCTTCTGCGCTTGACGAACGTCATTGCGACACTTAACTTGTTCTGCAGACCACCATCCCATAGCGCGAGTTCCATCTGGGAGGAGACCCATCGTGCGCATCGTTTACGGCGTCCAGAGTACCGGCAGGGGGCACCTCTCGCGGTTGCTCGGGCTGAAGCCCCTGTTCGATCGGGACGGTCACGAGCTATTCGTCATCATCACCGGCTACTGCGAGCCTCCGGACTACTTCTTCGACACACTCGAAGGCATCCGCTACGAGCGGTTCCGCGGGCTGTCGCTGGTCGAGAACGGTCTCGGTGGAGTGTCCAGGCGAAGGACCATGAAGGCGTTCGCAGGCCATCTGCCGACGCTCTTCGAGAGCTTCCGCCGCGCCCACAAGATGATCTCCGAGTTCGCTCCCGATCTGATCGTGAGCGACTTCGACCCGATCACGGGATCCCCATTCGTCGCTCCGGCCACATTCAAAGTCGGCATCGGCAATGTCGCGACACTCTCCCACACCGTCGCTGCGCACCCGCCGAAGACAACCGTGGACCGATTCAACATCAATGCGGTTCGGAAGCTGTTCACCAGCGGCCTCGATGTTGAATTGGGATGCCACTTCTATCCGCTCGACGAGCTGTGCCTCCCACCCATTCTCCGCCCGGAGGTCCTCACGGACGAGGTCGAGAACCGAGGCCACGTGGTAGTGTACCAAGCGTTTCGCGGACTTCTCGGCCCAATCCTGGACTACGCCGCCCGCCACCCCGACCGGCAGATCGTTGTGTACGGCGATCCGCTGTCCGGCGAGAACCCCGACAACATCCGCTACGCGACCGATCCCGCCCGGTTTGTTCATGACCTGGCGACGTGCGACGTCTTCGTCGGGACGGCTGGATTCCAGGCGGTTTGCGAAGCGTTCTACCTTGGAAAGAAGATCGTCGTGGAACCGATCGCCGGGCACTACGAGCAACATTGGAACGCAGCGGAGCTTGAGTCGCACCACATGGCGCGATGGTTTCGAGGCAACCTCGAAGAAGACTTCGCTCATCCGTTCAATCTCGACCTGCACGCGCAACTCGCTCCGTGGTATCGCGACGGAGCACGCCTGTGCTACGACAAGATCCTCAGCTACGCGAGCGACCATCGCCAAGGTCCATGAATCGTGCTGCCCTTGCCCCGCGGGTGTCTTCGCCAGGAAGCTGACAAACCCGCGGCAAGCACAACCGCCGATCCGGGCACAGGGCGCCCCCCTTGCCGCGGAATCGACCGGGGGTCCGAATGCTTCCCGGCAGCCGGCGCTGCAAACGCGCTTCTCCCACAACCCGGACGTGGGGAATAGCGTGAGGCACAGAAGAGCCCCGGCGCAACGCGGCGGCGCTCCATCTGCACATGGATCAAGGCCACCTCGCAAGCGACGGGTTTCCCTCGTCTTTCCTCAGGGGACTGAAACGGGTGACTGCAAGACTCCTCCGAGGTGTCTTCGACTGGGCGGGGCTCTACGATATGATCTGAAACAAGGGGCGGAATCCCGATAGCTGGCTCCGGAAGCAGGTGGTGGTACCGTGACGAACTTGACCCTCCGTCGACTGCAGGTGTTTGCCTGTGGCGTATCGATGTCCTTGGCGCTGCTCGCGCTTTCCGCCCCGTGGGACGTTCGGGCACAGCAAGCGCCCGCAACCGAGGACCTCTTCGCCCGTGCCGAGGCCGCGTTCGCCGATCGATACAGCGAGGAGCGCATGCAGGAGGCAATCGACCTGTACGAAGTCCTCTTGGCAACGCACGGACTACCCGGGACCGGGACGGGTCCCGGGATCACGCAACGGGCGTTCGTCCTCGATCGCCTGGCCCAGTTGTGCTATGAGACGACAACGTTCTCGCCCGGGAATACGTCGGAGGATCGTGTGTGGTTTGAGCGCGGCAAGGCCTATGGGCTTCAGAGCCTGCGTCTCAACCCGGATTTCGCGGACGTGGAAGACGACAGCTTTGCCGAAGCCGTTGCCTCCGTCACCGATCCGGCCGCGCTCCTGTGGACGGCCAACAACTGGGGCGCGCTGTGCGGGATGAACCCCATCGAAGGATTGCTGCAGTTTGGCAACGTTCGCGCGCTGTACACTCGATGTCTTGCCACGGACGAGACCTACTGGGGAGCAAGCGCACACAACGCGCTGGGCGCGCTGCTGATGGTGACACCGCCCGCGTTGGGAGGAGATGCCATCGCAGCCACCGCGCACCTGGAGGCGGCGATGGCGCTCGCACCCACGTACCTCATCAACCGCGTGGTGCGCGCCCAGTACCTGGGATTCGCCTACGATGTATTCGGACGAATCTCCGGCATCCGCGACGCGGCGTTTGTCGAGCAGGAGCTGAACGCGGTTCTCGACGCATCGACGGACGAGTGGCCGTTCTGGAACCGAGAGGCGATGAAGGAGGCTGAAGCACTCCTGCTGAAACTGGCGGAGATCGCATCATGATCGGAGGTCGAATCGACACCAATGGCGGCATCGGGAGTAGGGACGGAGTTGGGATCAGGATTGGGCACCACCTCTGCCGGATTGCCGTTGCCGTCGCCGTCATGACGTCCGCGTCGTGTTCCGTCGTTTGGGCGGATGATGCGCCATGTTGCGTGTTCTGCCGCGGCGCGATGCCGGGGCCGGGGGCAAGCATCCTCAATGTCGCGCACGCCGGCGCGTCATCTCTGGCGCCGCAGAACACCCTCGCCGCGGGAAAGGCGGCACTCGACGCAGGAGCTGATGTGTGGGGCGTTGACGTTCGTAGGACGCGAGACGGCGTGTTCGTGCTGATGCATGACGAGACGCTCGACCGCACGACCGATGTCGAGGAGGTTTTCCCTTCGAGATCCCCTTGGCGTGTGGCGAGTTTTTCCTTGACCGAGATTCTGGCGCTCGATGCCGGTTCATGGTTCGGAGAGGACGATCCGTTCGGTCAGATTGCGGAAGGAAACGTCTCCCGGGATGACCTGGCAGCGTACGTCGGCGAGCCGATTCCAACGCTTCGCGAAGCGTTGGAGTTCGTCGCCGACAACGACTGGCTGATCGACATCGAAGTCAAGACGCCGCTCGAGGTCGCAGCCGAGGTTGTCGCCGCGGAGCTTGCGACGCTCGTTCGCGAGACAGAGACGACGAATCGCGTGCTGGTCTCGTCATTCGACGGCGACATTCTTCGCGAAGTTCGCCGCTTCGCCCCCGAGATCCCGATCGGTGCCCTGGCGATTGTCGCGCCGCCGGACACGCTCGAAACCCTTCGATTGCTGGAAGTCGACGTCTACCTGCCCAGTGTGGTCGGATTCACGGCCGCGATGCTTGCCGATCTGGACGAGGCCGGGGTCCACGTCATCCTGTGGACCTACAACACCGAGCAGCAGCTGCAGCGCGCTGCCCATCTTCCCGGGGTGGATGGAATCTACACCGATTTCCCGCAACGGCTCGCGGCTTGGCTCGAAGAGCAGGCGCCGTGATGCGTCCGCTCGCGCAACGGACGCTCGCCATCGGCCTTTCCTTGTTCCTCGGACTGCTGCCTGTGTGGGAAGCCGTCGCCGGCCGGGCCCCCGTTGATGTCGTCGCGTTCGATTCCGGCACGCGGGTCGTTCGCGAGATCGCCGAAGCACTGACCGGAACGGGACGCAGCATCCTCGAGTCGTATCCCCGCGGCAGCAAGATCTTCCTCGGGTTGATCAGCCTGCTTCCGGAACGCGCGCGAATCACCGCCATCGAATGGGGGATGCGGCATTCCCTTGGACACGCTGCTGGTCGCGCTGATGAAGTCTCGATCGCCACACTGGCCGAGTGGTGCGTCTCCCAGTACCCGGGCACCGAGCGGTACCCGGCCATCGTGCTGGGATCGCCGAATGGCGCCGTGGCGCACATCGCCTCCCTGCTCGGTGCGCCGTTCTTGACCACGTCGTTTGGACTGGCGTTCCGGCATCCGCTGGAAGGCTCCAACCTGGATATGAGCCTTCCGATTGACCCCGACGATCTCGCGGGTTACCAACGGACTTGTCGGGTCGTCGCAGAGCGGATCGTCGCCGGCAACGCCGGCTCGGGCTACGAAATCATCTGCCACTACGATCCCATTCACGATCGCTCGATCGTGCAGACGGTCGCCTTCATCCGCATCAAGCTGCGCGATCTGCCGGCGTGCTATCGCGTCTTCATCCGCGACCGGCTCGCTTCGAACGGAGCCCTGCTGCTCATCGACTGCGGCTACAGCTGGCCGCAGTTCGCCCTCGGAGACCGTACTTTCCTTCAGATCGGCGGACTCGGCGCGATCGCGCCGACAGAGTACCTCGAGCGATGGTCGATCGACGCACCGCGGGAGATCCGTCGCGAATCGGAATGGGGCTGCCCTGAGTCGTTCGCCGTCGCCGTCGGCCTGTACGCCGAAACGAACGACATCCGGCTGGTCACGATCTCGCGAGACCATCCTGCGGAATACAGTTTGCTCGCGTACGATGCGTACCGGGCGTGCGATGAAGTTCGTTCGGACGCGATCCTGATCGACTGCTTCAATCACCAGAACCCAAACACCAACATCACGGCAGGAATCCCCGGGCTATGGCTCCCGTTTAACACAGCGGACGGTGTCGCGCTCGTCGAACGCGCGTTGCAGGACAAGACGTTCGATACGATCTACTTCGCACCGCTGCCATCGTTTGCGCGCAGCCCCGATACCGTATCGCTCGACGTCTGGGCCGAACTCCTGGTCTCCCATGGCGCACTTGAGTGGATGGGAGTCCGACCGGACATGTACCCGGCCGATCCGCTGGCACCCTACAGGCTCGTCCACGATATGGCGTCGTTGCGCGCCGCGTCGGAACGCGCGATGCCTCTGCGGTTATCGATCGAAGAATTCGAGGCGTTGCTGCCGGCAGCACGCTAGCCCACGGGACCAAACCGCAAGCGCCGCACAGCACCTCGTCCGCGGGCCAAGATCGTTGATCGTGCGCATCCGAGGAACACGAATTCCGCCTGCGGCCGCACAAAGGTCTCGGCCTATCGCTGGGTGACGGCACGCCACACGATGGCGGCAACGGCAACGATGGCGGCGACGACAAAGAGCCACCAAAGAAGCCAGATGATTCCCGCAAAAACGAACCCGGCAACGACCACTCCGAATACCGCTCCGATCCATCTCGTCATGCTGATATTGTAACACTGTTACAGGGAAAATCGAGCTCGACCCGGCCGTTGCTCCCTCTTCACGTTCCCACGCCTGTGGCGTCAATCGCGTATCTTCAAGACATTCGGACGTCCGTCAAGATGTCGCTTCGTGCAAAATGGAGGGGGCTCCCGCTAGAAGCCGGCGGGATTTCGTGGGCGCTCCCGGTTGGAGATGCTGTTCGGGTGCTGAGCGAAGCGCTCGGTGTGCTCCAAGGAGGCAAGCCGGTGCTCCTCGTCTCAATTGAGGCGAAGTGGGCAGACCGCCCATCCGTGTCATCCTCTCCGTTCATGGCTCAATCCCTTTTCCCCAACGGCCTTCTCGATGTCATGAAGACAGTCGATTGTGGATGCGTCGTCAGCTCGACGCGATTTCCTTTCCGTCAGTCGGACGATTCATTCGCGAACGAACTCCCTTCAAGACACGTCACGAAGGCAGACCCCGGAACGACGATCCAAGCGGGCCGGATTCGCAGCGGGACTGAGCACGAAAACCATGATGGGAACATCAAGGAAACCCTACACCAACGCCGTACATGCGCGGGAGGAACTCAGTTCCCGACGGACGACGCTGTTCGAAACCTCGAGATTTATTGTACGCTCTTCCGGCGATTCTGACAGAGGCAGGCATTCCGGCCAAGCTCCACGTGAGACGCCAATCGCGATTCAGGGAGGGAGACTCGATGAACGAGACACTGCGGATGATGGACCAGCGCGCTTCGCTGAGAACGTATGCCGATGG
>RXOA01000057.1 GCA_003979035.1 Candidatus Bipolaricaulota bacterium | reverse complement strand
GGTGACGCTCGATACGATCGAGGTCACCGGGGCACGCAAGTTGACGTCGAGCGGTCACGGCATCGAAGTGAACCGCGAGGTGGCGCGCTTTGCCACCATCCGCAACTGCCGCAGCGCGGGCAACGACTGGACAGGGATTCACATGATCGGCATCCGCGGTCAGATGATCGAAATGCGGGTCGAGAACTGCGAGCTTTCCGAGAATGGAATGGATGGATTGGACGCGCAGAACATCAATTCGCTGATCATCACCGGATGCGCCGTGACCGGCAATGCCGTCGCCGGGTTGCGGATCAACCGCTACATCAACCACGTTCTGCTGGAGAACAACGTTGTTTCCGGAAACCGGGGAGGCAACATCATCGGCTCGGGGATCTAACGGGCGCCGGGGAAGCCACGGGACCACTGGCATCGACCGAACGAAAGCTGTAGAGTGATGAGATGCTCCGTACGGGATTGAGACTCAACGTGAGATGCGGACAAGGGAGGTGATGATCAGACAACATCCGAGGCTCTGATTGTGGAGCGGAGCCGCCTTGGTTTCGCATGCTCCACAAAGGGAGGTCAACTGCCATGAAGAGAGCTTTTGTACTCGCGTTTGCACTCGTGGTTGCTTTCGGAATCGGAATCGCCTCGTTTGCGGATGGGCTTTCCGGTTCTTGGTCAACGGATATCTGCGTGGATGCCACACCCACCTTCACGCTGTTCACATCCGAGCTTCATGTCCAATATGACATCTGTGGCTGGACGTTCGGCGGGACCTTCGGTTTCGGTACCGGTGGCTGGGAGACCGTGGCGTTCGATGTGTACGGCGCCCTTGGCGCGTTTGCGATCGACACGGATATCGTCTTCAATCCCAGTGCGGCGTCGTTCACCTCTTGGATGAGTCAGGTCGACCTGGCGATCGCCGGCGTCGATCTAACCTTCGAGTTCGATCTGTTCCCACTCTACTCTTGGTGGACGATCAGCGCCTCCGGCGCGGCCGGGTTGTGCAACGTCGGGATGATCGCCCAATTCGGTCAGCTGGATGACTTCTGCTTCTGCTTCGACCAGATCGACTTCACGTTCGACTTCCCGTTCCTCTGCAATACGACGGTCTACGTGACGGCCGGCTTCTCGACGCTTGGCTTCGATGGGATCTGCTTGACGCTCGGCGGACTGTACTTCGCGGAATTCCCTTGGCTGACGTTTGAGTTCACCGTCTGCTTCAACACCGGCACGGCCGGCAAGTCGTACACCTTCATCCCGTCGATCAGCCTGACCGACATGTGCGACGAGGACGCCGGCTACATCAGCCTGATGGTTGAGCTGTATAGCAGCGTGGATGCGACCTTTGACGGGATCAACATCTACGGGATCGAAATCTATCGGGCGTGGAACGGCATCTGGTTCCACGACATCACTTTCTTCGACCTGGCCAAGGCGGCTCTGTATTTCGAGCTAGAGAATCAGGACATCTGGGAAGCGATCGGCATCGGCACCGTCGGCGACAGCTGCTGCGGCGGCGATTTCGGATTCGAGGTGTGGACGTACTTTGCGGGCACCAGCGCTTGGCTGTTCGATTGGGCGCTCACGACGATCGATCTCACCTTCGGGATCGGCTCGAACTTCGATGTGACGGCCAGCTTGGCGATCGATGCCGGGGGGCTGCTTGAGCTTTGCCTCGGCTTTGCCGTCAGCTGGTAGAGCAAGCCGGCATCCGGGCCGGCGTGGTTGCGTTTTAGGATCGGCACAAGGAACGTCTGAAAACTTGTCGTAGGTTGTGTGGAGAAAGCTTGAGAAGCCGGGAGCGGATCACGCCTCGGCTTCTCGCTTTGCCGGGCGCCGAGGGAGACCGCAGGAAACCGGGAGCCGAATCCACCCCGATGTGGTTGCATTGCCTGCGCGATCCGCTCTTCCTTCCGGGGCCGCGTGCCGCAAGCGACGAGCCGGACAAGCGCGCTTGTCCAAGGATGTCGACGGGGATGCACATGGCGAATCGAGCGCGCGATGGGTTTGCTCAAGCCGAACACGGTTCGGAGCGCGTTCGAAGCTCGGGCAGGTTCGCAGACGTCATCGCCCAGGAAACCGTTTGGGTGTATCGGGCAGGCAACCAAGCGTAGCGCCGGCCCTCTATCGTTTCCGCGCCCGCACCAGGTAATCGACAAAGAAGGCAAACAGCACGCCGAACAGCAGCCCGAGGACGATCCCCACCCCCAGATAGGTGACAAGACCGATGCTTGTCACCACGGCGTTGGTTCGCTCCACCTCCTGGACCGAGAACAGGTCCTCCGGGCTCAGTTGGTCGAGCGCGGCAAGGGCGACGCGGTCGTGCGCAACGCGCAGTTGCTGGGTGGCGAGCTGATCGGCGAACGCTTCGGTGGTTGCGCTGTGATCAGGATCGGCATCGGAGAGGGCCGGGTTGCGAAACGACTCTTCCGGCAGCACGGCGATGATCTCCGCCAGGACCGCCTCCTGCTGGGCAAGGTCCTCGACAAGCGCGTTTCGCAGCAGATCAAGGTCGTGCGAGACGCATGAGGTCATCGTCGCCTGAATCCACGGCGTCCAGGCGTTGACGGCCTCGTTGATGGCATGGAAGCCTTTCCGCGACAGGGTGAACACCACATCGATTCCCTGGATTTCGGCCGTGACTTCGAACGTATCTTGCTGGCGATCGACAAACGGAGGTCTCGCCGTAATGCACAGGGAAGCCCACGCAGCAAGCTGCCCCGACAGGGTGGAACTTCCTTGTCGTCCCGCCGCCGATTCGGCCGTACTGAGGGCGGTGGCGAACTCCGGAGCCCGGTTATCCAGCGACAACGTCAGCGTCGCTTCGTAAGTGGGCGTTCGCGTCGCCGCGAACCCGGCGACCATCGCGACGATCAGCACCGTGACCGCAACGATGCTCCACTTCCGCCTCCACATCACCCGAAGCAGATCGATGAGTTCGACTTCGTACAAGTCCTGACGCTGATGCTGGTCCATGATTCCCGATCCCCCTCAATGGGCGGTTGTACTCCATGCGCCGGCGTCCGGTCAACTGCGGAGCGGCTGAGAATCGGTGCGGGTTGCAATTCCGGGAGAGTGTAGGAGAATGGAACAGGTGAAAGGGGGCAGTGCGTGGATCTTCTCGAGAAGCTACGGCGCAAGCAAGCGCGGATCGTCGTCATCGGCCTGGGGTATGTCGGGCTGCCCCTTGCCGTAGAGAAAGCGCGGGCCGGATTCCATGTGGTGGGGATCGACAGCAACCCGGACCGTGTGGAGATGGTGAATGAGGGCTGCAACTACATCGGCGACGTCGTCAGCGAAGACCTAGCGACGGTGGTCAGTGACGGCCGATTGCGGGCGACATCATCATTCGAACCGGTGGCCGAGGCCGACGTAGTCACCATCTGCGTGCCGACGCCGCTTGACCGGCACAAGCAACCGGACACGTCGTACATCGAGCGGGTGGTGGAAGCGTCGCTCCCGCATCTGCACGCCGGGCAGCTGGTCGTTCTGGAGAGCACCACCTACCCCGGGACCACCGAGGAAGTCATCCGTCCGAGGATCGAATCGCTTGGCTTGAAGGTTGGGGAAGACATCTTCCTTGCGTTCTCTCCCGAGCGTGTCGATCCCGGCAACGCCCGGTACAGGACGCGCAATACGCCGAAGGTGATCGGCGGAGTCACCCCGCAGTGCACCGAGATCGCGAAGGCCCTCTACGAAAGCATCCTCGAAGGGGATGTCTGCGTGGTTTCCTCGCCGCGGGCGGCGGAGATGACGAAACTCCTGGAGAACGTGTTTCGCATCGTCAACATCTCGCTCGTCAACGAGCTGTCCCTGTTGTGCGAACGAATGGGAATCGATATCTGGGAAGTGATCGACGCGGCCAAGACGAAGCCGTTCGGCTACATGCCGTTCTATCCCGGCCCCGGCCTCGGCGGTCACTGCATCCCGCTCGATCCGTTCTACTTGTCTTGGAAGGCCAAGGAGTACGGGTTCTCCACCCGGTTCATCGAGCTTGCCGGCCAGATCAACGACGGGATGCCCGAGCACGTCGTCGAGCGAACGATGGAGCTTCTCAACGATCGCGGGATCGCCCTTCGCGGGGCGAGCATCTTGCTGGTTGGGGTTGCCTACAAGAAGGACATCGACGATCTTCGCGAATCCCCGGCGGTGAAGATCGGCGATCTGCTGCTTCAGCGCGGCGCTCTTCTCTCGTACCACGACCCGAACATCCCCGGTGCGCGGATGGGCACGCATGAACTGAGAAGCATTCCGCTCCACCCCGATGCGCTGGCGGCGGCTGATCTGGTGCTGATCACCACCGGGCACTCCGATGTCGATTACGAGGCGGTCGTTCGTCATGCTCAACAGGTGTTCGACACGCGAAACGCCACGCAGGGGATTCAATCGCCGAAGATCGTCCGGCTGGGATCGGGTACGAAATGAGGCCGAGGCTGGGAATCGTCGGTACCGGGGGGTGGGGCAAGAACCATGTCCGCGTGTTCTCCGAGCTTCTCGGCACCGAGCGGATCACGGCGTGCGACGTGGATCCCGACCGTCGCGCCGCGATCGCCAAGCATCACCCGGGGATCTCCACCGTGGAACGCCTCGATTACGCGACCGTCGATGCGGTCGTGATTGCCACCCCCGCACCAACGCATGCGCCGCTTGCCGCCGAAGCGCTCGCCGCGGGGCTCGACGTGTTGGTGGAGAAACCGATGACACTGGCGCCGCGGGATGCGTTGCGTCTTGTCGAACTCGCCAACGAGCACCACCGGATCCTGATGGTGGATCACCTGCTGGAGTACCATCCCGCCGTCACGGCGCTGAAGTCGTTGCTCGACCAAGGCGATCTGGGGAGTCTCCTTCACAGTACAAGCGATCGGTTGAACCTCGGTGTGGTTCGAAGCGCGGAAAACGCGTGGTGGAGTCTGGCTCCGCACGATGTGTCGGTGATGCTGTACCTGTTTGGCGAGATGCCGGCAACCGTCAGCGCGCACGGCGCGTCGTTCCTGCAGGACAAGATCGAGGATGTCGTCACGGCCATATTCCGCTTCCCGTCCGGGCGGATGGCGCAGATCCGCTCCAGCTGGTTGGACCCGATCAAAACGCGACGCGTCATCATCGTCGGAACCGAGGGGATGGCGGTGCTCGATGAGACGGCCGAGCAGCGGCTTGTTGTCCATGACAAGCGGGCCGTCGACGATGGGGGCGGCTGGAACGTCCATCGTGGGGAGGAACGCTCAGTGCCCCTCGACGTCACGGAGCCGCTGCGGGCGATGGCCGAGGCGTTCGTCGACAGCATCGAATCGAGAACCCCGCCCCGCTCGGACGGAATGGACGGGCTGCGCGTTGTGCGCGTCCTTGAGGCGGCCCAGCGTTCGATCACTGCCGGCGGGGCTCCGATGACGATAGGAGATTGCCTGTGACAGACTACTTCGTGCATAAATCGTCGTATGTGGATGAGGATGTGGAGATTGGTGCCGGGACGAAGATCTGGCACTTCAGCCACATCATGAGCGGCACGCGGATCGGACGGAACTGCTCCGTGGGGCAGAACGTGCTTGTCGGTCCCAACGCGATCGTCGGCAACAACGTCAAGATCCAGAACAACGTCTCCGTCTACGAAGGCGTCGTCCTCGAAGACGACGTGTTCTGCGGCCCGAGCTGCGTGTTCACCAACGTCGACCGACCGCGGTCGGGGTTCCCGACCGGGCGGGACCGGTATCTGAGAACGGTCATTCGCAAAGGGGCGACGATCGGAGCCAACGCGACGATCGTGTGCGGGCACTGCCTGGGCGAGCACGCGTTTGTCGGCGCCGGATCGGTGGTGACGCGGGACGTTCCCGCTTATGCGGTGGCCTACGGCAACCCGGCGCGGGTTCGCGGCTGGGCGTGCGCGTGCGGAACGCCGCTTCGGTTCACAGAGGATCGCGCGACCTGTTCGTGTGGACGACACTTCATCAAGACGGGAGAGGTTGTGGAGCGTGTTGATGAAGCGTAGTCCGCGGTCCGCAGTCCACGGTCCGCGGACCACAGCCCGACACCTGAAGGTGATGGCAAAGAAGACGAGAACTCTCCAGGGACCGAAGGCAGGCGATGCCGATGGCGATTGAACGATTCGAAGATATCGAGGAGTGGAAGGCGGCGCGGGGATTGGCGGGGGGCGTCTATGACCTGTCCAAAGCGACTCCGCTCAGGAGAGACTTCGGGTTGCGGGATCAGCTTCAGAGGGCGGCTGTATCGGTGATGGCTAACATCGCCGAAGGGTTTGACTCGCGATCTGATGCGGAGTTCTGTCGCTTCCTGGGCTACGCGTACCGCTCAGCAACAGAAGTTCAATCCCACTTGTACATCGTGCTCGATCAGCAGTATGCAGATCATGAACTGTTCACGAGGCTCCACAATCAGGCAGAGTCCGTGAAGAAGCTGTTGAACGGTTTCATGCGATATTTGAAGAACGATCGGCGGCGCGAAGGCGCTGGCCCGGATTCCGTGGATTCGGCTTGTCGAGACCGGACAGCGGACCGTGGACAACGGACGACGGACTGTGGATCCCGGACCTCGGATTCGCAATAAGGAGACCAATTTGCCCATCCCCATCCTTGATCTGACCCGGCAATACAAGGCGATTCAAAGCGAAATCGATGAAGCGGTTCACCGCGTGCTTGCCTCGGGCCGGTTCATCCTGGGGCCGGAAGTGCAGGCGTTCGAGGAAGAAGCGGCCGCCTACTGCGGTGTCAAACATGCGATCGGCGTCGCCAGCGGCACCGACGCGTTGCTC
>RXOA01000056.1 GCA_003979035.1 Candidatus Bipolaricaulota bacterium | reverse complement strand
GCATCTCGGAGCACGGGACGGCAACACCCCCGGCAACGAACGTTCCCAACTGCGCCATATGCGCTTCAGGGAGCCGTGGCAGCACGTGGAGAACGGGGTCGCCCTTGTTCAGTCCAAGCGCAATCAACGCCGAACCGAACCGTCGCGTGCCCTCGACCAATTCCGCATACGTGACTTGTCGTTCGTTTCCGGAAGCATCTTCCCAGAACACCGCGACTTTCTCCGGGTTCCTTGCCGCGTGCTCCTCCACCACGTCAACGATGTTGTAGTCCTGTGGGACGTTCCAGTGGAACTCCGCCAGTTCCCTTTCGTAGTCCGCGCGGGTGTATCGCATCGTATCTGATCCCCTTCCTGCCTTGAGTTTTGAAGTAAATCTCAGATCCTTATAGCATATCCCTGAACTTGACGCCAGTGTAGGAGGAATCATGAAGGCAGCCGTTGTGCTGACACCCCCCATGTCAAAGCGCCTCATCGCTCAAGGACTCGCGCGGCACCCCGTCGTATCTCATGCCCTTGAGCAAGGAAGAATCCTGGTGACCCTCGGCACGACCAACGCCTATGTCGCCGAGGAGCTTGTCGGACGACCGATCGCCCGACAGGCCTTCGCCGCCGGATTCATCGACGGCCGCTGGAACATCAATGCGAAGCTCGGTTCGGCTCTGAGCGCCCCGGAAGGAAGCCGCAACGAAGCCCTTCTCGGCCACGGCGAGATCCTCATCGATCACGGAACCGCCATGTCTCCTCCACCCGATCCCATACAGCTGTTGGAGACGTTGGGACGCGTTCCTGGAGATGTCATCATCAAGGGAGGAAACGCCCTTGATCCGTTTGGAAACGTCGGCGTTCTGATGGCCCATCCCGGCGGCGGAACGGTGGGAAAGTACTACGCTCTCGCCCTTGCGCGCGGGATCCCGTTGATCATCCCGATTGGTCTCGCCAAGATGATCTTAGGCTCTGTTCTCGACCTGGCGCCGGAGATGGGGCAGGCGTCGCTGGATCGGGCGATGGGGCTCCCGTGCGGTTTGCACCCGATCCTCGGAACCATCATCACCGAAATCGAGGCGTTGGACCTTCTGTACGGAGTCGACGCGTTTCACGTGGCGAGCGACGGTGTCGGACGGGGCGTCGGAAGCGTTTCCCTTCTGCTCAAAGGAGAGCAAGAATCCGTCGAGAGAGCGTTTGATGCGATCTGCTCGCTTCAACAGCAAGAGGAATCCCCGATCGTTCTTGAAGGTCGCGCTTGAGATGGGAGATTCCTACCGCACGCTCAAGGAGGAAGCATCGGCTCGACTGAATCGAAACAAGTCGCGGTTCCTCTCCTTCGTGATGCCGGTGTCCGGGTTCGATGCCGCTGAATCGTATCTCGCCGAACTCCGCCACCGCTATCATGACGCAACGCATCACTGCTATGCGCTTCGCCTCCTCCCGGGTGAAGCGTCCATTCCAACCGAGGTATGCGAAGACGATCGCGAGCCGGCGGGATCGGCAGGCCTGCCCATCCTGCAGCAACTCCGGAAAGCGGATCTACTGAATGTGCTCGCGGTGGTCGTACGCTATTTCGGCGGGGTGAAACTGGGGATCGGAGGATTGGTCCGCGCATACGCAGACGCAACGGATGCGGCTCTCGGAGCGGCAATCGTCACGATCGTCCATCGACGCGTAGAAGTCGATGTCGGATTTCCGCCCGAGGCCACATCGGGGATCATGTCGTTGATCCATCGCTCGGGAGCGAAGATTGTCGGAACATCGTACGATAAGATGTCCATTGTCACGGTGTCGCTTCCACCAAGCCGCGTGGAGGAGTTCACCGGCGAGCTGAACAACATGACTTCGGGCCAGGCTCGATGGGAGGTGAAGTGATGATCGATTCCATCAGCGGACGCGTCGAGCGACGCGAGAGGGATCACATCGTCATCGATACGGGCGGCCTGGCATTCGCAGTGACCTGCCCCGCGCGCGATCTTGCGGCTTGGGAGATCGGCAGTCCAATCACGGCTTTCGTGCACCTTGTTGTCCGCGATGATGCGATGGAGCTCTACGGCTTCGCTTCGATCGCCGAACGAAGCCTCTTCCGTGCGCTGATCTCGGTCTCTCAAGTGGGTCCGCGTCTTGCCGTCCAGGTTCTCTCAAGCCTCTCGGAGCAGGATCTGGTTCGAGTTATCCGCGCCGGAGACATCGAGCGCCTCACGGCTGTCAAAGGAATCGGCCGCAAGACGGCTCAACGGCTTGTCATCGATTTGCGCGACAAGCTGACCGACGCCGCGCCTGTCGCCATCCTGTTCAGTGAAACGGAAGAGGCGGCAATCCGCGCCCTGACATCGAGATCGCTGGGATTCCCTCTTCGCGACGCACGCCATGCGGTGGATCAGCTTCGCGGGGAGAACCTCCCGCTCCAGGATCTGGTCCGGCGTGCGCTTGAGTCGCTTGGCGCAAGCCGATGAGATACCTCGGCATCGACTACGGACGGAAGCGGATTGGGTTGGCGCTGAGCGATGAAGACGAAATCCTTGCCAGCCCGCTCCCGCTTTTCGAGCGGAAGCGACCCGGTGCGGAACTGCAATTCCTTGACTCGCTCGCCAAGCAGCATGACGTCGGCGGATTCGTGATTGGCCTCCCCAAGAACATGGATGGTTCACTCGGTCCGATGGCCCAAGAGGTGATGCGATTCTCAGCCGAACTGCGCCGGATCACCGGCCGTCCTGTCATCATGATCGATGAGAGGAGAACCAGCTTCGAAGCGGAACGGATCCTCGTCGCGGCGGACCTGTCCCGAAAGCGAAGACGAAAGGTACAAGACAGCGTTGCTGCCGTTCTGATTCTCCAGCGTCATCTCGACCAACAGAGGCCTGCGAGATCCGAGACCAGGATCTGATCCTGATCCTACGCCCGAGCCTAAACCGGAATCCGATCCTGAGCCTGATCTCGGCCTTGGTCCTGGTCCCGGTTCGCCTTGTGGTCCGCAGCGGAATCGATGGATCGAGAAGCTTTCGAAGTAGCTTCCGCTTCAATCGACGCCTCCAAGAAGCGGTCAATGTCGCCGTCCAGAACAGCATCGACATTGGATGTCTCTTCTCCCGTGCGGTGGTCTTTCACTAGCTGGTAGGGATGGAGAACATACGATCGTATTTGGCTTCCCCATTCGATGTCCATCTGCTTCCCCTGAAGCTGTTCCAATTTCTCGGCTTGCTGCCTGCGCATCAGCTCGGCAAGCCGTGAGATCAGAACACGCATCGCAACTTCCTTATTCTGATGCTGACTGCGCTCGTTCTGGCAGGAAACGACGATCCCGGTTGGCAAGTGCGTAATCCGAACCGCGGAGTCGGTGACGTTGACGTGTTGCCCGCCGGCACCGGACGCTCGATACGTGTCGATGCGAAGCTCTTTGGGATCGATCTCGATTTCCTCCGTCTCGGTCACGGGGACCACGCCCACAGCGGCGAAGGAGGTGTGTCGTCGATTGGCGGAGTCAAATGGGGAGATTCGGACCAGGCGATGGACCCCGCCTTCGTGCTTCAGATTTCCGTAGGCGTAGGCGCCGCAGATTTCGAGGGTGGCACTTCGGATTCCTGCCGTATCCCCTGCGCTGACATCCAGCAAGGTGATCTTGACGCCGTTTCGTTCGCTCCAACGCGAGTACATTCGCAGCAGCATCTCCGCCCAATCCTGCGAATCCGTCCCGCCGGCGCCGGCGTTGATCGAGAGGTAGCAGTCCGAGAGATCGTACGGGCCCGAGTAGAGTGTCTCAATGCGGAACTTCGAAAGCTCGCGTTCCGCAGCCGCAAGGCGTGTCTCCAATCCGGCAAGCTCGATCGTGTCTCCGACCTCGCTCGCCATCTCGAACAACAGGGAGACCTCTTCGAGAGTCGTCTCCAGATTGCGGAATCGTGTCAACAGCCTGCGAGAACGCTCCAATCGTCGCGCCGCCTCCTGGGAGCGGGATCGATTGTCCCAGAAGTTCGGCGCCGACATCTCCGCTTCAAGGGCGCCAATGCGGCGTTCAACTGCCTGCGCGTCAAGAGATTCCTCAAGCTTGGCAAGCTCGCTTTCGAACTGCACGATCCGTTCTTTATCCACAGGCAACACCTTCCGGCTTGATGTAAGCGATTTAGGGAGGCCATTCCCAGCACATGATCCTTTATACGGACAACCGAGCAGCGACTCAAGCTGGCTTTGTTCGCTCGATCGCAATCGGCTACAGTGCCGCGAACTCAAACAACCTCGGGAGCCCCTCATGAGTGAAGCAGAAGGCCGGTTGTACGTTGTGTCCCTTCCGATCGGAAACCTCGACGATATCTCACTGCGAGCCCTTCGCACCCTTCGCTCGGTCGATCTTGTCCTTGCCGAGGACACAAGAACGACCTCTCGCGTATTCGCTCGCTACGGGATCCAAACGAAGTTCGGGAAAAGCATCTACCAAGGCGTGGAAGACGCGCGCGTCGACGGCGCCATTGCCTTGCTTCAAGAAGGAAGGAAGATTGCGCTGGTCTCCGATGCCGGCACCCCGCTTATCAGCGATCCCGGATTTCCCCTTGTGCGCGCCGCCATCAACCACGGCATTGCAGTCGAGCCGATCCCGGGAGCATCCGCTGTGCTTGCCGCTCTCGTCGCCTCGGGAGCTCCCGTCCATCAATTCGCATTTGACGGCATGCTCCCGCGCAAGGCCTCGGCACGCCGAACCTATCTTGAGCGG
>RXOA01000055.1 GCA_003979035.1 Candidatus Bipolaricaulota bacterium | reverse complement strand
TTCAGCGCCGGCCAAGAAGGCGCTGGGTTGCTTCAGCGCCGGCCAAGAAGGCGCTGGGTTGCTTCAGCGCCGGCCAAGAAGGCGCTGGGTTGCTTCAGCGCCGGCCAAAAAGGCGCGATGTCCCCAACCCGCGCCGGCCAAAAAGGCGCGATGTCCCCAACCCGCGCCGGCCAAGAAGGTGCGGTGTCCCCAACCCGCGCCGGCCAAGAAGGCGCTGGGTTGCTTCAGCGCCGGCCAAGAAGGCGCTTGGCTGCTTCAGCGCCGGCCAAGAAGGCGCGGTCACTTTCCGGATCGATCCCGAGACCTGGAGCGAAATCCGTAGGCCTCATCCCGAACCCAGACCGCGGCTTCTCTCGTCGCTGCCGATGGAACGATCATCGAGCGACATCTGCGGCGATCCGACACACACGCAGTTTCTCCCTGCGTTCTTCGCCTTGTACAGGGCAACGTCGGCAACATGAAAGAGATCCGCCCCAGTGCTCCCATGCTCCGGATAGGCGGCAACCCCGGCCGACAACGTTGCCGCACGGATCGATCCGTTGTAGGCGGCGGCAATCGGTTCGAACAGCCGCCGCAACGAATCGGCCCACGCCACGGCCTCGTTCAGCGGCGCTTGCGGAAGGATCACCATGAATTCGTCTCCTCCGTACCGTCCCGCCGATTGCGGCCCGCGCAGCTTGTTCCGTATGAGGTTGCCGAGCGCCGTGAGCATCGCATCGCCGCGGGCATGCCCGTGGACATCGTTGACGGTCTTGAATCGGTCGATATCCACGACAACAAGCGATACGCTCCCCCCCTCTTCCTCGGCACACCGAATCTCGACGGGGAGAATGTCCTCCAAGAAGCGACGATTGTGGAGTCCGGTCAGCGGATCCCGTAGCGCTTGCTCGCGCAATTCGCGCTGCAGCTGTTCGTTCTCGACAAGCTTCCGCTGGAGCGCCTCATTGGATTCGCGCAACGCCAGCTCGACTTGATGACGCTGTGTGACGTCGTGAACCATGACCAATGCCCCGAGAGGGATGCCATCCTTGTTTTCGACGGACGTCAACTGCACCGAGGCATGACGGGGGACACCATCGCCCATCCGCAGCGGCGTGCAGCAGGCTCGTTCGCGGTCGCCCGCGATCTCTACAAGTTCACTCCAGAACGGGAGCAGAAGCTCCGCTCTTCGCCCGATCTGCTCCAAGCCGATCCCGAGCATCCGCGTCGCTGCGCGGTTGTAGTCGACAATGCTCTGCTGGGCATCGATGACCACAAATGCATCTTCCATCCGTTCGACCAGCATATCGCGCGCGATCGGCGCCAGGTCGAATACGCGCCACCGCGTAATGCTCAAGACCAGGGAACACCCGACAAAGAAGAACGCCATCGGGATGATGTTGAGTCCGTTGATGACGCCGGGGGAAACGGCGTACAGAAGACTTGCCGCCCAGGGAATGGGGATGGTGATCAGAATCGCGATCGCTTGTCGACGAGGGATCACCGATGTCCGAAGCGCCGTATACAGAAGCAGCAGCGTCGCCGCCGCGATGTACAGGTAGATCCCGCCGAGGATGGCGTAGAAGCCGGCCCCGTGCTCGTAGATCAACAGATGGCTTTCGGCGGATGCGGGCGAGAATCCCGACCACACCAAGCCGTGCCACCCATTGGTCGCCACAAGCGCGACATTCAGTGCCGGCAGGAGCCACAGGAGCGCCTTCCTGTTGCGAGTGAGCCACGCACCCTTGCCCGCATGCTGCACGGCAAATCGCAGCAGTAGCGCCATCGTCGCCCCGGACCCCACGTACTCCAGCGTGGAGAACAACAGCTTGAGACGGAATGCGACCACCGTCGCTTCCAATCCGGCGACAAGTGCCCAGCCGGCAACAGCAATCATCAGGGCAAGAAGCTCCGTCACGCCGGAGATACGCTTCTTTGATCTGATTAGATGCGCAACGACAAGTGAGATCGCCGCTGTAGCAAACAAGGCCAAGCATTCAACCGTCAGTTCAAGACTCACTCATTCAGTCCTTCGGGGAATTGTTCGGCAACACCCACCGCGACTTTCTACCTCACAAGGATCCCGCTTTCACTCCCATCGGTCCATGTCCGTGCGGACAATGTCGGCGCTCGGAGCGGCATCGGATCCCCTTCCCGGAAGTCGGATCCGCTGTCCAGAGCTGCACGTCACTGATGCCGGGCTCGCTCTTCGCCAAAGGGATCTTACCTAGGAAGTTCTCGGAACAGCACCCAGCCGCCTTTTCCCCCGGCGAGCCGTGGCGAGCGGTCGTAGTACAGCTCGAACACGCGTCCTCCGCGATCGGTCCGAACACAGAACAGATCCCTCCCCACGCCCCAAGACCCCCGTTTGGCCGCTGTTCGAAGGTGCTCCGGGCGCATGTTGTGGGCCATCCTCCCGCGACGCCGGTAGTCATGGCGTTCGCTCACGAGCTCGACAATTCGGTAGGTTTGTCCTCTCCACGCAAATCCATCCGGACACCCCGGCCGCTTCTCGAGAAGCGGCGGGCGATCGAACAGGGCCTCGATCCTCTCGTCGATGAACATGCTCCCCGCCTTCCATCATCGAGCTTCTCCTACACCCGAGCCGGCGACGGCGCATGGTGTGTGGCCGCCCAGTGAGACGGAACCTACGATGCTCCATCCCACGTCAAGGAGGCAACCCCCACGACCCCGGCGTTCATCGATGAGCAAGCCATCCGCATAGAAGCTCCGTGGCGTGCTTCAGCCACGCATGGGAGCTTTCGGATGTCCTGAGCCGCGCAAGCGGAACAGGATGAAGAGATGTTGAGACTGAGCATGGCGTCTGCATCGCATTGGACAAAAGAATCGGACTGCACGCCAGAGAATCTCTCCATCGGGACGGGGCAGACGTTCAGGATCGACTCGGCTCCGGGGCACGCCAAGGAAGCGAAGCGCTACGGTGTCATGTGTGTCGAGAGAAGCCCGGAAGCTGGCGTCAGCATCTTCTTCCGTACCCACGCATACGAAGCCGTTGCCGGCAATCGGTCCGCCCCGTTCGAAGCCCTGAAGCAAACGAGCGAACTTGCCGAGCAGGTCGAAGACCCGAATCTCGATCGATGCCGAAGGAAGACCACAAGAGACCTCCGGGGCAAGTGGATACTGTGACACTTGATCCGAACGCATCTCGACATCAAGGCGTATCCCTCGATCCGGAGAAGGAGGCCAGCAAAGCACTGGAGATTCCTCTCGATCCTGAGCGGGCCGAAACAACCGTGAACCCTAAGCACCAGGCCAATCACGCCGTGCACATCTTCCGGGCTTCGGGCAAGATCGATCCCCATCTCCCGTGCCGAGCCGGACGTTGGAGTCCGTATCCCGGAAGGCATGCGGAGCGTCGACGGCAACCTGCCCGCCGAGAACAGTGGGGCGGATTGTCGGCCTGAATCGTACCTTGCACGGGGTTCTCCATCCTCCAAGCGGCATCCGGATGGCAGCAATCCCAGCCGTCCGGGCGACCTCATCGCCGGGCCACGCCGATCCGCGGCTCCGTTCGCGTTTCTGGTCGTCACCCAGCGCTCTGCGGATGAACCGCGCTGAGGCCGGCCGATCTCTACGTGCCGTACGCCTATTGTCGAGCGGGAACCCGAGCCGTACACTCGAAGAACATGATCGGGAGGAAGATCCGTTATGCGTCTGTTCTACAGCCATAGTTTCTCGGTTCCGCTTGCCGCGAAGGTCCGCGCCTTCCGTGGCCTTCTGGAAGCAGCCGTGGACGAGCTAGCGCTTGAAATGCAGGGGAAAGGCGCACCGGGAATGCTTCGGTTTGACATCATCGAAGGAGACAAGGCCGAATTCGGAGACCCCGCGAGCGCCTTGTTCCCACGCATCGGACGCTGCGATGTCTTCTTTTCGCTCCTCCTGGACGAGGCCGCCGCCGTCCCTGGACTGTCCCATGTCTCGCCGTCTTGTCTTCAGGAGCTGATCGTCGCTCATCAGGCGAGCAAGCCAACCCTTGCCTGGGTGGAGAAAGGGTGCTCCAGCTGCCTCGGTTTCGGAAGCAGTTTGACAACCTACCGTGAATTCACCGTCGACGACCTTCTGTTCGACGAAGGCAGGCAAGCAATCCGCGACAACATCAAGCAGCGGCTCGTCGAAGCGTTTCTTGCCTCGGAACATCAGACGACGCAATACCTGTACTGCAACACCTTCTCCGAGTCGTCGCCGGACACGGTGGACAGCTTCCTCTGGCGCCGTGGCGCCTGGGAGCACACCGACGGCGGCGACGAAATCTGGAGGAGCGAGCAACAACCGCGCTCCGGTGGGCAACGGGTCCTGGCTTTCGGAGGAGAAGCCGAGAACGGGTGTTTGGCGATCGCTGCGACAGCGATGACCTGGAACTGGAATGACCAACAGGGCAAAAGCATCACCACGCTGGGGACGATCGATCCGTCCCTACTCCCGCCAGATCAGACGCTGGTCGTCGAGCTCCGATGTCGGACAAGCGGAACGGCCCTTCTCCGTCCGCTCTTGCAGGGTGTGATCACCGATCCTCGATCGACGCGACTCAAGGGAGCACCCGCTCAATCCCTGATCGCCAACTCCCAGGAATCCAACTGGAACTGGAAGTCGGTCGGAGAACACGAAGGATGGACATCAAAGCAGTTCCACGCCAAGATCGATCTCCCCCCGTCTCACCGCATTGAGGGAGACGCGCAATTCTACCTTGTCGTGGAGACCGGCGAGGACATCTTGTTCATCGATCATGTGGTGCTGGGCGTCGTGGAGAGCGGATAGCATCGGGCCAAGCCGGCGTCCGCATTCACAGGGTCCTCCACGAGTCTGAGAAGCCAGCGTGTCTTGTGGGGAGGCGGCGGGACGCAAGAACGTCGAAGAAGTCGCATGGCGTCGAGCGGGGAAGCTTCCTTGGAGTGTTGTGAGAATTGCCGTCACGGCTATCGTGGTTTCCGTTCTTTGGCCGGCACCCGATCCTCTGCAAGGAGCTGACACAGTGCCCGCTCAGTCTTGCGGGAACCGGCGGCCGTCGTTCGGATGGACAGGCTTAGGAAGGGCTTCTCTTCGCCCTTGGAATGAGAAACTTGACCATCGTCTCCGATCCGGCGCCTGCGGATGTGCTTCTTGAGAT
>RXOA01000054.1 GCA_003979035.1 Candidatus Bipolaricaulota bacterium | reverse complement strand
CGCCGAAGAAGAGAATGTCTCCGAGGTCACGTGGTCCGGATCGTGCGCGGATGTGGCCAAGGGCGCGTACATCTACGCGATCTTCGTGAGCGACGGCGAGACCGTGTTCGAAGGCAAGGACGTGCTCGTCAAGAAGTAGGCCGAGTGAGAGGAAGGAATGGTCTTGGCAGGGCGTCCCGAAACGGATGTCTTGTCCTGTTCCTTACGTGGATGAAGGCACCCCGATGATGAGGGCGCGGAAGGTCGCTCACTCGTGACCTCTCCCTTTCATCTGGACATCCGGTCTCGGCGAACTTCGGTACAGCAAGCTACGCCGATTCGTGAGCGGTTCTCGCGATGATTTCGTCCTGCAGTGGCCGATCGAGGTTGTTGAAGTAGTCGCTGTACCCGGCGACGCGAACGATCAGGTCTCGATGGGATTCCGGATCTTGCTGAGCTTCCCGTAGCGTGGCGGAGTCGACCACGTTGAATTGGATGTGGTGACCGTCTAGGCGAAAATACGTGCGGACGAGATCCGCGAGCTTCCGCAACCCGCTCTCATCGCGAAGGACATCGGGCAGGAATCGTTGGTTCAGGAGCGTTCCGCCGGTCCGCACATGGTCGATCTTTCCGGCGGATCGGATGACGGCTGTCGGCCCCAGTGTATCTGCGCCTTGTACCGGCGAGATCCCGTCCGAAAGCGGAACACACGCTCTCCGCCCATCTGCTGTCGCCCCGACCATTTCGCCGAAGAACACGTGAACCGTCGTTGGCAGCAAGTTGATGCGATAGCGGCCTCCCTTTGTGTTTGGTCTGCCGTCAATTGCGAAGAAGTAAATGTCGAATAGCCTTTGCGCGATTGCATCAGCGTTCTCGTCGCCGTTCCCGAACTTCGGCGAATGACGGAGCAGCTTCCGTTGGAGTGGCTCGAATCCCTCGAAATCCGCATCGAGAGCATCGAGAAGCTCGGTCATCGTGAAGTCCTGATGCGCGAAGACGTGCTCGCCGATAGCCGCAAGAGCATCGGTTGTCGTACCGAGCCCCACGCCTTGGAGGTAGGTCGTAGGATAACGCGGGCCCCCATCGTTGTAATCTTCGCCGCGATCGATGCAGTCTTCGATCACGGTGGAGAGAAACGGCGCCGGCATGTTCTCGGCGAACAGCCGCTCGATCCGGTGGTTCCCGTGGATCTTCAGGTCCACGAAATGCTTGAGCTGGGTTTGGTAGGCATCGAACAGCTGATCGAGTGAATGAAACGAGCGAGGGTCGCCCGTGGCCGGACCGAGGCGTCGACCGGTTCGTGGGTCGATGCCGTCATGGAGAGTGATTTCGAGGATCTTCGGCCAGTTCATGTAGCCGGTGAGCACGCAGCTCTCCTTACCGAACGCGCTCACCGTGACGCAGCCGCTCGGGCCGCCGGCGCGGGCATCCTCGAGCGACTTGCCCGCCCTCAAGAACTCGAGGCAGATGGCGTCGGTGTTGAAGATCGAAGGTTGCCCGAAGCCGCGCCGGACTACTTCGAGAGTCCGCAACAGGAATCGATCCGGATTCACCTTGGAAAGCTGGATGCACGAGCCGGTATAGGGGAGTCGCATCTCCTCGATCACATCGAGGATCAGGTACGATAGTTCATTGACCCCGTCGCCTCCGTTCCGGTCAACGCCGCCTGTATTGATCAGGGTGAAGTCGTTGTACGTTGCGCTCTGTTCTTCGGTGACGCCGACCTTCGGAGGGGCGGGTTGGTTGGAGAACTTGATCCAGAAGCACTCCAACAACTCCTTCGCGCGCTCCGGCGTCAGTTGCCCAAGATCGACCTCCCGACGGTAGAAGGGATAGAGATGCTGGTCGATCCGTCCCGGATTGAGCGAGTCCCATTCATTCAGCTCGATGACAACGCCGAGATGGACGAACCAGTACATCTGCAGCGCCTCGCGGAAGGTTCTTGGTGCGCGGCGGGGAACCCACTCGCAGATCTCGGCGATCTGCGCCAGCTCGGCTTGCCGGATCGGATCGTGGGTTCCCTTGGAGAGCTCCCGAGCGTGCCGGGCATGCCGTTCGGCGAAACAAACGATGGCGTCGCAGCAGATGGACATTGCCTCAAGCTCCGCGAGTTTGTCCGCTTCCTTCGGATCGCCGGATGCCGAGATCCGGGCCGCCGATGCCGAGATCCACGTCTTGACGTCATCGAATCCCAGACGGTAAATCTTGTCATCGAGGACGGCGTGCCCGGGAGAGCGCTGCTCCATGAATTCGGTGAACACGCCTGCATCGAAGGCGGCCTTCCATTCCGAGCTCATCGCGGCGAAGACGTGAGTGCGCATGCTTCGATCCCTCCAATACGGAATGACCTCATCAGCGTACAGGGTGTGGACCGCCTCATCGACACGGAACGGCGTCTTCCCCCGTGTGGGAAGAACATCGAGATCGTCAAGCGTGTGACAGCAGAGCTCGGGGTAGGTTGGCGTGGCTTTGGGGTGCGGGCCCCGTTCGCCGACGATCAACTCCCCGTCGCCGATATGAATCGACTGGTGCTCGGCAAGGTACCGAAATGCGAGGGCGCGCTGAACCGGAACAGGGTGCGCTTTAGGATCGAGGCTCTTGTAGAACGCCGTAAGAAGCCGTGCTCGTTCTCCGCTGACCGAAGGGAGCGCAGCGAGACATTCGCCGCGAAGCCGCTCGATTCTCGCATTCATATCGACCTCACCCTCCTATCCGTACGGGGACCTTGACGATACCACGCAGGATCTCACGGCCATGGTCCGCGGCCGCGACCGAATGGGCTTCCTGCTTGTTCTGTAGCGTCGATGGGCACCCGAGACGTTCGTGCTTCTTCAGTCCCCCGCGATGGTACGGAAGGATGTGGATCGCTTCGACATGACGCAACCGGGCGACAAGGTCGCCCAGCGCGATAAGATCATCGGCTCGGTCATTTAGGCCGGGGATCAACGGATACCGGATCCAGATCCTGCCTCCTGTATCGTCAAGCCGCCCGAGGTTGTTGAGGATCTGTGCGTTGGAAGCGCCCGTCAGTTCCCGATGCCGGGCAGCATCGATGAGCTTGATGTCGTAGAGGAAGAGGTCAGTCACCGCAGCGAGCGCCTCGACGTCCGTCCACGGCGCATGGCCGCACGTATCGACCGCAGTGTGAATCCTTCGCTCGCGACACGCGGTCAGCAGCGCGACGGCGAAGGCGGTCTGAGCCAACGGTTCGCCACCGGAGAGGGTGATTCCGCCTCCTGATTGATCATAGAAAAGAACGTCGCTCTCGATCTCCTGGAGCAGGCTCTGAATGGACCACCGTCTCCCGACGATCCTTCGTGCGTCGGCCGGGCATGCTTCGACACACCTACCGCATCCGGTGCATCGTCCTCGATCTGTGCGCGCCAGCCCGTCGGATACGACGATTGCTCTCTCGCGACACACCATGACGCACGCCCTGCAGCCGATACACCGGTCTTGCCAGAACATCAGATCCGGTTCTCTGTTCTGACTCTCGGGGTTGTGACACCAAACACAAGAAAGGGGACAGCCCTTGAGAAAGAGGGTGGTGCGGATTCCCGGGCCATCATGAAGCGCGAACCGCTTGATGTCGAACAGAACTCCCTGTGGGTGATCCGCCTGCGAGGCACCTGCAGCAAGATCGGAGATTGAACTGGGCATGGTGCGGACTCTCTCCTTGACGGATGCAAAGATACTCGCTTTCGTGTGCCGATCAAGGATTTCTCACGAGAGCACGAGCCACTTCGCTCTTGCCAGGCAGCCGGAAGCGGGGAAAGTGACGGCCTTGATAAGATCGTGTATTCTATCGTGGAATAGACCATGATGGAGAGAACGAAAAGCTTGCGACAGCCATTCCCGGTAGCGCATGCGGTACTGGCCTGCTTGATGGAGGGACCCGGCCACGGATACCGCATTCGCCGGCGGCTTGATGCCGCGTTTGCGGATCTGTGGCACATTCCGACCAGCCAACTCTATCGGGTTCTGGAGAGGCTGGAGAGCAATGGTTGGGCGAAGCGCCAAGTGGAACGCGAAGGGCAACGGCCTGAACGCACGGTTTACACGATCTCAGCGCAAGGACAACAGGAATTCTGGGAGTGGGTGGACAGGCCGATCACAAGGCAATTGGAGCTGGTCGCGGCGTTCTGGACGAAGCTCTACTTCCTCCGCCGCATTGCGCCAAGTGGGGTTGACGCGTGGTTGGCCAGGCAGATTGAAGCGCTGCGTCACCGCCTCTCCAGCCGCGAAGGGATCGACGCCACTTCCGACGACCAAGCGTTTTGCTCTCTGGTGCAGGCGTATCGCGACTCCCAATTGGAGGCGGCGATCCGTTGGCTAAAGGAGCAGTCGGGTGCAGGGAGGTTCGGGTGAAGAAGGCATTGGAGATCCTGTTGATGGTTTCGGTCATGACCTGTGGCGCGATGATCGCGAACGGGGAGGTTGTCTGGGTCGAGGATTCTTCAGGGGCAAGGATTCCGATCCAGGCGCCGGCCGGTCGTGTGATCAGCGTCTACGGGCTCAGCACCTACTACTTCTACGCCTTGGGGGCGGGCGATCGCGTGGTTCTTGGTGGGTACATCGGAGTGAAGACGCTTGCGCAGGCGCCGGCAGCGCTCCTTGAGATCGAGCCGCGACTCGCCGAGAAGATGACGTTTGGATCCCCCAGCCTGGAGATGATTGCTGCATTGGAGCCCGATCTTGTCGTCGTGGATGCGACCAGGCACGCGGAATTCGCGGAGCTGGGAGAACAGATCGGGCTTCCGATCCTTCGGCAGCAACTGGAAACCCCACTGGCTGTTCCCGAGGCGCTTGCCAAGCTTGCCGAGCTATTTGGCGACGAGGCGCGGGGCAGGGCCTCCGAGTATCGGGACGTCTTCGACCGGATCGTGCGGTTGGCGGACCGAGCCGCCGGTTCGTTGGGCGAAGAGGATCGCGTCCGGGTGTTGTTCTTGGGCAGCGAGCCGCAACGAGTGGCAAGCGGCGACATGCTGCAGACGGAGATGATCGCCCTTTCGGGCGGCCTCTCCGTGAGTGCGGATCTTCGGGGCAGCTGGAACGATGTGGATCTCGAGCAGATCCTTGTCTGGAATCCCGATGTGATCGTCATTCCGTCGTATGCTTCGTTCGGGGTCGTGGATCTCCTCCAGGATCCCGATTGGGCGGCTCTGCGGGCGGTGGAACAGGGCCGCGTCTACAAGATGCCACGCGTGATGGGGCCCTGGGATACGGCGGTCCCGGATTTCATCCTTGGAGTTCTCTGGTTGTGCGAGCGGTTCTATCCGGACACGGCTGCGATTGATCTTGCCGCTGAAGTGCGCGCTTTCTACGAGACATTCTATGCGTACACCCCATCTTCTGAACAGCTCGATCAGCTGATTCAAACGCCGGAATGATGCGGACACCCCGATGAGTACGAGAGCATGGCGGTCGACATGGGTTGTGCTCCTTGGCACCGTCGTGTTGTTGTTTGCCGTCGCTCTTGTCGTCGGACGATATCCGTTGCGTCTAGGAGAGGCCGTTCGGTTGCTGTTGGGATTCGGTGACCGTGAAAGCCTGGATGCTGCCGTTCTGCTGCGCGTGCGTCTCCCGAGAGCTCTCGCAGCCGTGATGATCGGCGCCAACCTGGCCGGCGCCGGCGCCGTGTTTCAAGCGGCGTTTCAGAACCCGCTTGTCGACTCACGAATCCTTGGGATCGGATCGGCGGCTGCCTTTGGCGCGGCGCTTGGGATGCTGTTGTCGGCGTCACCCACGGTCATTCACGTCACGGCATTCGTGTTCGGCGTGCTGGCGGTCGTCCTCGTGGCCCTCATCGGGTGGCGCCTTGGCGCAAGCAAGTTGGTGCTGGTCATCGTCGGCGTCTTGATGAGTGCGCTGTTCACGTCGCTCCTTGGATTGGTGAAGTACGTGGCCGATCCGCTCAGCACCCTGCCGGCGATCACCTACTGGCAATTGGGGAGCCTCAGTCGCGTCGACTGGTCCGAGATCCCGGCCCTGGCCGCAGTCAGCGGCGTCGGGCTTGGGGCGTTCTTTGCGTTGCGCTGGCGGCTGAATCTGCTCGCGCTCTCCGACATCGAAGCGGAATCGCTGGGGATTCACGTCCGCGGAGAGAGGATCGTGCTGCTTCTGATCGGCACAGCAATCGTCGCCGCCTCGGTGGCGACCGCCGGGATGATCGGCTGGATCGGCCTTATCGTGCCTCACATCGGTCGCCTGCTTGTCGGAGCGGATCACAGGCGGATGCTGCCGGTTTCTCTTCTGATCGGCGCCGGACTCATGATTGGTCTCGATACCGTGGCGCGAACAGCCACGGCGGCCGAGATTCCACTGGGGGTCCTGACCGGGGTGCTTGGTGTGCCGGCGTTTCTTGTCCTGTTTTGGGGGATGGTTCGCAGGAGGGGAACGGTATGATCTTGTTGTCGGCGGAGCGGATCTCATTCCGGTATCCCAGGGGACCTGATGTGTTGAGCGGTGTTTCGTTGGATGCATCATCAGGCGCGGTCGAATTCATTCTCGGGGCGAACGGAAGTGGGAAGTCAACGTTGCTGCACTGCCTGTGCGGGCTGTTGGCTCCACAGATGGGGCTGATTCGATTGCAGGGATCGCCGATTCAGAATGTCCGTCGTCGGATGAGGGCACGGGCGGTTGGATTGGTTCCGCAGCGCAGCGAAGCGTTGTTCGGCGTGACGGTGAAGGATACGGTGCTGATGGGCAGGACACCTCATCTTGGAATCCTCGAGTCGCCGGGACGTCAAGATCATGCTGTTGCGCGGGAAGCTCTGGAGGCGGTAGGACTAGGGCATCTTGCCGCGAAGCGCCTTGATGAGGTGAGTGGAGGCGAGCGGCAGATGATTCTTGTTGCCCGAGGATTGGCGCAGCAGGCACGCGTTCTGTTGATGGATGAGCCGGATGCCCACCTCGACCCGCGATACCAGCAGGAAGTTCTCGGTACCGCCGCTCGATTGGCGAGGACCGGCCTCTCCTTTGTCGTGACGTCTCACCATCCGAACAACGCGCTTCTTCACGCGACGCGGATTGCCTTTCTCGGGGATGGGATGTGCACGAAGCAAGTGCCTCCCGGGTCGGCCGTGACACCCGAAGGTCTGGAGGCGACCTACGGAATTCCGTTTCAGGTCCTCCATGGCCCCGATGGCGCGATCGCCGCGATGCCGCGCCCCCACAACGGACCTAGGTGATCAAGGGACAACGCCCAACGGGGACGGCAAATCGACTGTCCAGCCCGAGTGTCGTTCACCGAATGTCCCCGTGTCCTTGAGCAACGTCTGAGAGCGTCGTAGATTCGTGCACGTCCTAGTGGGAACGAAAAAACTCTCTCCAACCCCTCACTTAGAAAAAGCGTGCGAGCGGTGTCTACGGAGTGTTTCAACTAGGCACGATGAGGGTGTTGGTCTTTGACAGGTGAAGGAGAAGCAAGAAGGGCTCGGATCGCGCTCATGCGGGAACTCCCGACAGGTGCGATGCGAGGCCGGAAGTTGCTTCGAAGATTGCGACGGACGGTCCGCCGCAATCGTAGGTTTGTCCTCAACGAAGTATCTACCAAAGGCAAACCGCCTGAAAGGGCGGGACGCAAAGCTACGGACCTTACTAAGCAGCGCCCCTTCATTGCGGGCCTGTGACAAGGGCAAACCGGGAGTGATCCCGGGACGCAAAGCCACGGGTCTCCCTTGGGAGACAGCCGAGCTGCCGCAACGCTTATATGGTGGCCGAGCCGCTAGATGCGCTCAGAAACCATGTGGAGGTGCTTTGCATGAGGATGCGAAACGTGTTGGTCGTCGGTATGCTGGTGATCGGTTGCATGGGACTTCTTGGAACCACGGCAGCCGCCAAGGCAAGTGTCTCAGACAATGCGTCGGTGAATGCGATGTTCACGGTTGCATCTTGGATTTCGCTTTCCGTGATCGATGGAGACAACGTCGATCTCGGATTGATCGCGGGTCCGGGCGTGTACACGGGTCAAAGCACCCTTCGTGTGATGAGCACCTCTCCTTGGGTGATTTCGGATCAGATCATTTGGTCCAGCTCGGTTCTTCCGGGTGATGCCGATTCGGCAACAGAAGACCTCATCGAATCGAATCTCACGCGCACGTACGATGACTCCGGCAGTTGGGGCGTCTATACGCTTGGAGTGGACTACTCCTTTTCGCTCCAAGATGAAGACTTCGCCGACTTGCCGGCTGGCGACTACGTGATCGTGATTGAGTACACCGCAACGACAGACTAACAATGCGGCTCTGGGAGATCGAGAAGCCGATTTGGCCGCACTCCCGAAGAGATTGGGGCAGCTCATCCGAGCTGCCCTTTTCTTTTTCTTGGAGGAGAAGATGTTGCGGATCTGGCCGGAGAGCGATAGGCTCGCGTCCGGCGAAATTCGCGATCCGTTCCGG
>RXOA01000053.1 GCA_003979035.1 Candidatus Bipolaricaulota bacterium | reverse complement strand
CTTGGTACGGAAGCTCAAGCAATTCGGCGATGTGATCCGGCTCAAACTCATGCGAAGCCGCGGTCGCCATCACGGCGACGAGCATCCACGGCAGGACGGCCAGGAGAATCCAGGGCTTGCTCATCGGTCGATCACCAGCCTTGCTGTTTCCGATTTGTCGCGCGGGGTCACCAGGACGCACAGGTAGAGCCCGTTGGCCGCCGGCCCACCGCGCGCGCTTGTCAGATCCCATGTATAGATGGAACTTTCGGCATCGGCCTCAATGGGCGCCGAATACACGAGCGCGCCAAGGATCGAGTAGATCTTGAGCACCGCCGATGTCGTGCCGGCGGGGACAGCCACCGCGAATTCGGCGATCGTGGACGCGGGATTGGTGAGAATGTCGAGTTCGGGCACTTCCACCGCCGCTGGCGGCGGATCCGGGTCGTCAGGGATGATGGAAATCGCTGCTTCCTGCGCGTCGAGTTTCCCGAATCCCCAACGAAGATTTGGCACCGAGCCGGTGAACAGGTCGCTACGGGCTGTATCCGTAAGCTTGTCGAGAAGCGCGTTCACGGAAAGCGATGGCGCCAGCGACAACATCAGGGCAATGACCCCGCTGACATGAGGTGCTGCGAAGCTGGTTCCGGCGGAGGCGACATGCTGGCCGTCGGGATGAAGCGACATCGGGGACGGCCACGCGTCGCTGGAGGCGCTTGACATGATCCAGGCGCCCGGCGCGGAGAGATCCGGCTTGATGCGGCCGTCCCTCGTGGGACCCTGGCTGCTGAACGAAGAGAATGCCCCCACGGGGAACTCCACACGGTAGTCCACGGAGCCGCTGGATGAGATCCACTGGCTCTTGCTGTTGAACGAGCCGACGGTAATGATCCCGAAGGCGTTCCCCGGCTCGGCGATGGTATAGGCCGAATCCCCACCATGGAACGCGGCGCTTCCCGAGGTGATCCATCCGTGGAACGTGCCGCCCCCGAGCTGGTTTGACACGGTGATCGTCCAAGCGGCTCCGCTCAAGGCGCTCAAGCGGACGCTTGCCTCCGCGTCCCCATTCAACGAACTCACGCCAAACGATGCGTTGTCCACATAGAGGCTGCCGTGAGGGGTGATGAGCGATCCTGTTGCTCCGGCAGGGACGTGGACCGTCTCGCCACTCGGGGCGACCACGCGCAGTGCGAACGAAGACGCTCCCGGATACCAAATCTCAAGTTCGGTGGAGATCGAGGTGGGAGCGACCGAGAATGTGTACGACCCGCCCACGGCCAACGTCTGTGAAACATGGATTGTCTCATCACCCTCGTTCCCGGCGGAGACGACAATCGCCGCGCCGGACTCCACAGCCAGCTCGGTCAACCCTTGTTCAAACAGGCTTGTCCCATCGTGTGGGCCGGAGTGTCCGCCGAGACTCAAGTTTACGACCACGGGCTGCCCAAGCGCGGCCGCTTCGTCGAGGATGAACTCCACACCGGCAAGAATATCCGACGTATAGAACGGGGTCTTGACGACGATCAAGTCGGCGCCCGGCGCCACGCCGACCAATCCGGCCGCCGATGACGAACCGTCCCCCGCGGCGATCCCGAGCACGCTCGTTCCGTGACCGTCCGTGTCCGCCTCGCGCACGATTCCTTGATCCGAGCCGAATCCCAGTCGTAGATCGCGCTCAATATCTTCCCTGTCGTAGCGAATCCCGAATAGCCCCTGAGTCTGATCCCAAATCGAGACGATGCGCGAACTCTCCTCGAAGCCGTCACCGGTCTCGTCGGTTCGAAAGTCGAGATGTGTGTAGTCGACCCCGGTATCGACAATCCCGATCAAGACGCCTTCACCGGTGAGCGTCGGCGAGACGAGCCTCAATGCGTCCGCATGAATTGCCGGGATGCTATCGTCGAGCGCCGGCTGTGTTCTCCAGGCCGGTTCCACGTAGTCCACATCATCCGACGCGGCAAGCCGCGCCAGTTCCGCTGCGGAGACGCGCATGCCGGCGATGGTCCCCGTCGCAAACTGCAACGGGATATCGAGAAAGGAATCGTCGTCGAGCGCCCGCTCGCCGACGGTCTTGACGAGAACCCCAATGCGAAGAGATGTTCCCAGCAGTCCGTCGAGGATCTGCGAAAGCGGCAGCTCAACCTGTCCACCGAAGCTGTAGACGGCCGTTTGCTCGAGAAAACGCAGCGAAGCGATTGGCTCGGCGCGTGCCGGAGAGGCCACCGCGTCGCTTGTCTCCGTCAACGAAAGAATGCTGACGAGGTCGGGATGAAGGGTGCCCGCGTAGCCGGGAAGGAGGCCAAACATCAGACAGGCAACGATTAGCGCTGACAGGAGAAGAATCCTATTCAGATGGTTCATTAGACCCCCTCGGTTTCGCGCATTGTACCATAGGCCGCGGGTCGCCCGAAAGCGGCGGCCCGCGGTCGGCGACGACGGTCGCACGAATCGTCGGTGGGGGATTGCAGCACGAGCTGAAGAGCGGCTTGAATGCAGGGCTGGACGAGGTTTCGTGCTTTACAGGTGTCGAAAGCTGTGATATGATCGCACGTCCGGAGAAGTCGACCGGGAAGGGGCGGGGATGGGAACGGAAGAAACCACGATTCAGCCGAACGAAAAAGAGATGTTCGGCCGCTACAAGAAGACGGTGGAGCAAGCGATCGCTCGTGTGCCGGTGAAGAACGGCGTGGTCGACATCGATTCCATCTGGATCGAGGCGTCGATCCCGTATGAGCTTCTTCGGAAGATTCTCGCGAGGGGAGATCTTGAGCTTCCTGGAAATGTGGAACGGATCAACTCGATATCGCGGGCACGTATGGGGGAGCGAAGTGGCAGCCGACGAGAAAAAAAGCGTCGTAGACGGCATAAAGTTTGGCACTGACGGATGGCGTGGTGTAATCGCACGCGAGTTCACCTTTGCCAACGTCGGACGGGCGGCGGGAGCGATCGCCAAGTATCTGATGTCGTCTCAACGCAAAGAGCAAGCGGTGTACACGGATTGGGGCACCGAATACCGCCCCGCCGCCAACGGCGTGGTGGTCGGCTATGACCTGCGATTCCTTTCGCGCGAGTTCGCGTGGCACTTCGCCCGACTGATCCATGATGCAGGTATTCCGGTTGCGGTAGCCGATGCGCCGGTGCCGACGCCGGCGATTTCGTATGCGGTGATGGAGCGCCGCGCCGCAGCGGGGATTATGTTTACCGCCAGCCACAACCCCTCGATCTACAACGGACTCAAGGTTAAGGCCGAGTTCGGCGGCTCGGCGCCGGCTGACGTGACCCGTGCGATCGAAGCCCTTCTTGGCGGCGACGTCATCGAACCTGCTTGCACGGCTTCTTCGATCCGTGCGGTGGATCTTCGAACGCCTTTCCTGGCACAGGTTCGGAAGCTCATCGATCCGGAGCGACTCAAGGCCTCTCCATTGCTGGTCGTGATTGACTCGATGTACGGGTCGGCGCAGGGGTACGTGGCCCAATTGCTCAAAGAGATCGATGTTCCCTACCTCCAGATCCGCGGGTCGCGCGATCCGCTGTTTGGTGGGCGCGGACCGGAGCCGCTGGAGCACAATCTGATCCCGCTTCGAGCGGTCCTGGCATCGCGGCGGAAAGAACCGCGCCGGATGATCGGCGTGGCTACGGACGGCGATGGCGACCGGCTCGGCGTGATGGATGAGAAGGGCGGATACATCAACGCCCACGAAGTCTATGCCCTGCTGTTGCGCTATCTGGTCGAAGAGAAAGGGTGGCGCGGCGCGGTCGTGAAATCGTTCAACCTGTCGGACATGGTCACCCAGCTTGCCGAGGCCCACGGGCTGGAGCTGTACGAGGTGCCGATTGGCTTTCGCTTCGCCGCCGAGATGCTGATGAAGCACGACGTGTTGCTTGCCGGCGAGGAAAGCGGCAGCTACGCCGTGCGTGGGCACATTCCCGACCGCGATGGTGTGCTTCTCTCGATGTTGTTTGCGGAGATTGCGGCGAGCATGGATGTCCCGATCAGCGGACTTGTCCGCCGGCTGCATGAAGATCTTGGTCTCCACGTCTATCGCCGAAACGATATGGTCGTCGAGAATCGCATCGAGGTTGTGGAGCGACTGCGTGAGGCTCCCCCCGATCGGTTCGCCAACCGCCCCGTGCGCGCCGTTGAGACTCTGGACGGCGTTAAGCTAAGATTCGACAAAGGATGGCTGTTGTTCCGGGCTTCGGGAACCGAGCCAATCCTCCGCCTGTACTGCGAGATGGGTTCGAAGCGTGACGTGGATCTCATGCTCGCCGAGGCGGAAAGACTTGCACGGGGAGATCTCACACTATGGTAGACAAGCACTCGATTCCGCCCTACGACCCTTCCGAGGTCGAGGCGCGCTGGCGCAGCTTCTGGGCCGACCGCGGCTTCTTCCGCTCCGACGTCGCATCGCGGGACAAGACATTCTATTACCTCAACATGTTCCCCTATCCCTCGGGCTACCTTCATGTGGGGCACGGACGGAACTACATCATCGGTGACGTCGTTACCCGAGTAAAGATGATGCGCGGCTTCAACGTGCTCAATCCGATGGGATGGGATGCTTTCGGCCTTCCGGCGGAAAACGCGGCAATCGACAACAACGTGCATCCGCGTGAGTGGACGCTTTCGAACATCACCAACGCCCGCAAGCAGTTCGCGGCGTGGGGGGTGGAATTCGATTGGGATCGCGAGGTGACGACCTGTCTTCCCGACTATTACCGCTGGACGCAGTGGCTGTTCCTTGAGCTGTACAAGCACGGCCTCGCCTACAAGAAGAAGGCCACCGTCAACTACTGCCCCATGTGCGACACCGTGCTTGCCAACGAGCAAGTCGTTGCCGGCGTTTGCGAACGCTGCGGTACGGCGCCGGTGGCGAAGGATCTTGAGCAGTGGTTTTTCCGGATCACCGACTACGCGGATCGGCTGCTGGAAGACCTTGCCGCGCTTGAGGGCTGGCCGGAGAACGTCCGCAAGATGCAGGAGAACTGGATCGGAAGGAGTTTCGGCGCCGAAGTCACCTTCCGCACGGAAAGCGGCGACGAGATCGTCGTGTTCACCACGCGACCGGATACGCTGTGGGGAGCGACGTTCATGGTGCTCGCTCCCGAGCATCCGCTCGTCGACAAACTGACCACCGACAAGCAGCGGGACGCGGTCCATGCCTACCGTCATCAGGCGGCGCTTGCGAGTGACATCGACCGAAGCTCGACCGAGCGGGAGAAGACGGGCGTCTTCACCGGTGGGTACGCGATCAATCCCGTAAACGGGAAGCAAGTTCCGGTGTGGATCGCCGACTATGTGCTGACGAGCTACGGAACAGGGGCGATCATGGCCGTGCCGGCGCACGACGAGCGCGACTTCGCGTTCGCGCTGAAATTCGGGTTGCCGATTGTCCCGGTGATCGCGCCGCTGCGCGATGAAATCCGATCCGCCGTGGCGAAGAGGGACGTCGCAGATGGGTTCGCGGCTGCCGTCAAGGCGGCAGGATGGACGATCGAAGAACGGGGCGGGCAATACCTGGTGACCTTGCAGCGGTCGCAGGCCGACGCGTACCTCAAGACCGCTCAGGAACACGTCCGGGAAGGACGCTGGATCGGCGTCGTTGGGAGTCGATTTGCGTTCGTATTCCCGGATGCCGTGATCGAACTCGCCTCGGTCGAGGCCGACCGGGAGATTGTCGCTCGTGTCGCCAACGGCAACGGGTCTGATGTGGCGGTCGCAATGGATCTCGTTGCCACCGAGGCGGCGTATCAGGATGTGCTGTTCCACGCCGACCACGGCGAGATGATCCACTCCGGAGCATTCTCTGGAACGTCCGGCGAGGCGGCGACCGAGAAGGTCATTGCGTGGCTCGAGGAGAAGGGCATCGGCGAAGGCGCGATCAACTACCGGCTGCATGATTGGCTGATCTCCCGCCAGCGGTATTGGGGGGCGCCGATTCCGATCGTGTACTGCGACAAGTGCGGCACCGTTCCGGTTCCTGAGGAGCAACTGCCGGTGCTCCTTCCCGACGTGGAATTCATCGGCAAGATGGGACTTGCCGACATTCCGGGATACGCGGAGACGACCTGTCCGGAGTGTGGCGGTCCGGCTCGGCGCGACACGGATACGATGGACACGTTTGTCGATTCGTCGTGGTACTTCCTGAGGTTCATCTCGCCGACGGACGAGCATCACGCGTTTGTCAAACAGGATGTCGATCATTGGCTGCCGGTGGATCAGTACGTCGGCGGCGTGGAGCACGCCATTCTCCATTTGCTGTACGCGCGTTTCGTCACCAAGGCCCTGCACGATCTGGGACACATTGGTTTCGAGGAACCGTTCCGGCGCCTGTTCACACAGGGCATGGTCTGCCATCCGGCCTACCGCTGCAGCGAACATGGCTGGCTGTTTCCCAAGCAGGTCGACGAGGCGCTCTGTTGCCCTCAATGCGGACGCAGGCTTGAGGTGGCGTCGTTCAAGATGTCGAAGTCCAAGCGCAACGTCGTTGATCCCACCGAGATCATCGATCGGTACGGCGCGGACACCGAACGGGTGTACACGATGTTCATGGGGCCGCCGGACCGCGATATCGACTGGCTGGATGAAGGCGTGCGCGGGGCGAACCGGTTCTTGAAACGTGTCTGGACCATGATCCTCGGCAATGTGGATCGAATGAGCGCTCCAGGCGCTGTCCCCGATGTCGCCGCTTTCGATGATGCGGCCAAGGCGCTGTGGCATCGCTGTCACTTCACGATCAAGAAGGTCACCGAGGATGTCGAGCAGCGGTTCAGCTTCAACACCGCCGTTGCGGCGATCATGGAACTTGCCAATGACCTCGGCCGCTACACCGATTCGGATGAGGAGATTGACGGAGCGCTGCTTCGGATCGCGGCCGACGGGCTGGTGCTGATCTTGTCGCCATTCGCGCCGTTTGTCTGCGAGGAGTTGTGGCGCGGATTGGGGCACGAAGACGCCATCCTGGAGCAGCCGTGGCCGTGCTACGACGAAGCGGGGCTGGTTCAAGACATGGTGGAGATCCCCGTCCAGATCAACGGCAAGCTTCGCGCCCGCGTCGCTGTTTCTTCCGAGGTTGCCGAAGACCGCGAGGCGCTTGCGAAAGCCGCGCTTGCCGATTCGCGGATCCAGGAGTGGCTCGGCGGGAAGTCCGTCATCAAAACGATCGCCATCCCCGGCAAGATGGTCAGCTTGGTGGTGAAATAGCTCCATGGACACGTCCCACGGTCGTCCATCGCCGGAACTGGCCGTCCGTTTTCACGCTGAAGCGGATGGTTGCTCCATGGAGCGCCGCTGGCCGCCGGGCACGCCCGCCGCGTTTCTCGATCGCGACGGCGTGATCAACAACAACGGCAACTACGTCAACTCGGCGGAAGACTTCGAGTTGCTGCCCGGCGCCGCCGATGCCGTGCGTCGGCTCAATGACGCCGGTATTCCCGTGGTGGTCGTGACCAATCAGGGGAGCGTCGCGCTGGAGTACATCTCCCGTGAGGCGCTCGAGGCGGTGCACGACAAGATGGACCGCCTTCTCGCCGAGCGGGGCGCTCACATCGACGCCGTGTATGCGGCGCTCGCCCATGTTCGGGGGTCGATTCCGCATCTGGCAACCGAATCGCGGTACCGAAAACCGGATCCTGGGATGATCGAGCAAGCCCAACAAGATCTCGGCGTCGATCCGAGCTGCTCGTTCATGGTCGGCGACGCCAGCACCGACATCCTCGCCGGCGAGCGCGCCGGCTGCCGAACGATTCTCGTCAAAACCGGATTCGCCGGCGGCGACGGCAATGTCGACGTCACCCCCGACGTGACGGTCGCCGATCTTGCCGCCGCCGTCGAGTGGATCTTGGGTGCGATCGATCCCGGGTAGCGCCTGCGGCTGCGTGTAGAGCTAGGGGATCATCGGGACGTAATCCGGTGTGGGGAAACTGCTCACGGTGTAGGGTAGCGTGCATGTGTCGAGAAGCGCCCCCGTCGTGTCGGTCATCGCGATTCCCAGGGTATTGGGATAGACGCGGGCGAACCCCACGCTTGGATGTCCGGCCGCCGCAGCGATCCAGGGTCTGATTTCGCACGCGGTCCCTTCGACAATCGCGTTGGTGGGACCACCCCAGGTGCCGCTGACGATATAGGTGATCCCGTCTTCCGAAGAAGGCATCAACTCCACGCCGCAGTTCGCTCCGAGGCATGCGCCGTCGTAGGCAAGTGTCACCGGCCAGGTCCGGGTGTAGTTGTGGACGTGGCCCATGAACACCATGTCCACGTTGTTCGACTCGAAGGCCGGCGTCCATGCGGTCATGTAGCAGTCGCTCGGATACCCCGTGCAGGACAGATAGCAGCCCATGTAGTTGTAGTGAAACGCGACGATCTTCCATGGAGCACCGGAGGCCTGAAGATCCTGGGTCAGCCAACTGGCCTGTGCCTGCGCTTCCGCTTGCGCCGCGTTCCAATTGCTGGCCACTTGGCCCGAAGTCGCGGACAGCACGGTGACGTGCAGATTGGGGAAGTCGAGCGCGTAGCAGGGAACCCCCGGAACCGGTTGCGGGATGGCGAACTGCCCCAGGAACCACTCGTAGGACGCATCGATGTTGGGGTAGCCGCTGGTGTCGTGGTTGCCGATCACCGGCACGATTGGGATCATTCGTCCGCTGTCCGTGACCGCGTGCTCTTGCCACGCGTCGAACCAGTGGTCCCACTGAGCCTGAAGGTTGCCACGGCACACGACATCGCCGAGCGCCAGCACGAAATCCGGTCCCTGGTCCGCCATCAGGTCCGTGAGGAAGTCCCTCATGTACGGCCAGTTGGCGGGCGACTTCGGCATCGAGAGAAGCTGTCCCATCTCGCCCTCGGGGGTCTCGAACGGCCGTTGCGAATCGCCGGCGAATGCGAAGCTGACCACCTGGTTGGGAGCGATTGTGCGGAACGACCACTCTTGCGTTGTGCCGCCAGGTCCCGTTCCCTTGACGCGGAAGAAGTAGGTTGTCCCCGGCTCCAATCCTGTCAACGCCGCTCGGTAGTAGATGCCGTCAAACGCTGCGGTCGTAATGCTCTGCCCATCCGGCGCATGCGTAGGTTGGATCGTGTGCGCAACCCCGATCTCCTGATAGGGATACCCCGTGGAAGAAGGGTGGCTGACCTCATCATAGAGAACCCGCTGATTTCCGCCCATGGGCGAATGCCACATCACCGTTATCGTCGTGTAGACGTCGTTCTCCGACCAACCGAGGTGAACCTGAGACACCTGCGCGACACCACAGATGCCGACAAGACCTACAGCGATTCCTACCATCCATCCAACCAGCACTCGCTTCATCGCGTCCTCCCTTGCGTCGAATTCAGTCCCGCTGTCTTGCTACCATTGCGATTGAGTCGATCGAAGTCAAGTGGGGGTGCCTTTCCGCACGCCGCCGCTCGGACGCACACGCCGAACCTTCGAACTTGCGACGGATTGCGGGCGTCGCTTGAACCCGTCCGCCCAATCGGTCAAAATGCGAGCAACTAGGGGCCTTAGCTCAGCTGGGAGAGCGCTTGCATGGCATGCAAGAGGTCAGGGGTTCGAATCCCCTAGGCTCCAGAACGTGCCTGTTCTTGCGATTCCTTCAACGGGCATCCCATTAGGCTTCCGGCTCGTGACACTCGTCTGGTTCTCACTTCGCGAATCGATGTCCAGTCCCCGAAGCAGTCGCCCGGCCCTTTCATCTTCGCGTTTTCCCATCGAAGTGCAGAGTTCTGCTATCCTCTCCTTCAAGGAGGGAGCATGAAATGCGTATCGGTGGCATTGCTCTTGGTTCTCCTTGTGGTGTCTGCGTGCGCTGCAAGGGAGTTGGTGGTCACGAGCACGGAGGACAGCGGCGTCCGGACCCTACGCTGGGCGCTGCAGACGGCTCGATCGGGTGACACGATAACGTTTGATCCGGCGGTCTTCCCGCCAGAGAGCTCAGCGTCGATTCGAGTAACCAGTGTGTTGCCTAGTCTCATGCAAGGGGACCTGACGATCGATGCCAGCGATGCGGGCGTGATTCTCGACGGCCAAGGGAGCACGGAGGCAAACACGTGGGGCTTGGAGATCATCTCCGATGGGAATGTCGTTCGGGGTTTGCAGATCATCAACTTCACTGGGTTCGGGATCCAGATCGTCGGAGGCGCTCAGCACAACGTGATCGGCGGGGATCGTGATACTGGTGCTGGTCCGACAGGGCAAGGGAATCTCTCCAGTGGAAATAGCGGGGGCATCGGCCTTTATGACGAAGGGACATCCTACAACACGATCACGGGCAACCTGATCGGGACCGACATCACAGGGACAGAACCCTTTGGGAACATCGACGGCATCTTCGTTTCCGGAGGTGCTTCACACAACACCATCGGCCCGGGCAACATCATCGCCCACAATCACGAACGAGCGATCGTTGTTCAGGGTTCAGATTCTCTTGGAAACACGATTACGCAGAACAGCATCCATGACAATGGGTGGGGCGGTATTCAGCTCTTGGAGGAAGCGAATCATGGACTGTCTTCTCCCTTCATCAGTTCCTTCGATGTGACATCAGGGCTAGTGACTGGCACTGCTTGTCCGAACTGCACGATCGAAGTGTTCTCGGAGGAGATCGCGTGGGAAGACCATGAAGAAGCCCATCGCCTGAGCGCGGAGGGCAGGCAATATGAGGGATGTGCCGAAACAACTCCTGCCGGAGCCTTCCTTTTCGACAAGGGCTCCTCCTATGTGTATTCCCATCTGACCGCCACCGCTACGGACACCGTGGGGAATACAAGTGAGTTCTCAATGGCTACATCTGGCGCTGTTCGATCGTGGGGGTTGCAGCTTGATTCAGGTCTCCCGATGTACTGCGTTGGCGCTCCAGCCTCGCTTAGCAGCGAATTCAATCGCATTGGAACCATGCTGCCTCTGCTAGACTCCGAGGGTAGGGAGGGAACAGATCAGATTATCCGCAGAATGGATGACATGGGCTTCATGTGGAACAAGTTCTACATCGATGTGCCTGACTGGAACGAGGTGGGTGTCTTTGAAGGCTACTCCGATGGCAAGATAACGCCTGCACAGGATTGTCTGGTGGATCAGTTTGTCGAACGCGGCTGGAAGACTGTCTTGGGACTAGTCTTCTGGGACGAATCAGCGAATGCCCGCATTCCGGAGTCCGGGAGGGACTACTCACGCTATGAGACTGAGGAGGAAATACTGGCGTATCTTGATCACGTTCGATCCGTCGTTCGCCACTTCAAGGATAGAATCGAGTACTACGAGATTCTCAACGAACCGAACGCAGCAAGGGGCACTCAGCAGTACGTTGCGGTCGATGACTACATCAACTTGATCCGTCGAGCAGTCGCCGTTATTCGCCAAGAAGACCCTCAAGCGAAAGTCGTGATCGGCGCTGTAGCGTCAGCGTCCGGAATGGGAAACGAGGGGATCGAATATCTCCTCTCACTTCTGAACTCTGATGTGATGGCTCTGGTTGATGTAGTCTCCTGGCATCCCTTCAACGGAGAGTCACCCGCCAACCTCGATACTGCCGACTACTACTACGGATATCCTGCCTTCATTGCGGAAATAAGGAGTGAAGCGATCTCACATGGCTTCGCCGGCGAGTTGATGGGCAGTGAATTGCTCTGGAAGACCGAGCTCACAGAGCATATTTGCCCTGGGTGCGGCGGCCCACAATACAGCCCTCTTCAGGCTGCAAAGTACTACGCACGAGGCGTCATTGCTCAACTGGGGATGGACATTCTAACTGGTGTCGGGGGAGTTGATACGGTCGTCCCCATCTACAATGTGATGCAGAACTCCAGCAGGTTGCTGTCCGGGCATGAAGCTATTGACATGCCAGTCGAGATCGACATCGAGACTGAAGACCCCGTTGCGCACTGCGCTTTCCGTTTTTCCAACGGCGATCGGATGCTCGCCGTCTGGACCGATGGCATTGCCCAAGACGAGGATCCCGGCGTATTCGCGACGATC
The DNA here is from genome assembly GCA_003979035.1 of Candidatus Bipolaricaulota bacterium. Classification (GTDB taxonomy): domain Bacteria; phylum Bipolaricaulota; class Bipolaricaulia; order UBA7950; family UBA9294; genus RXOA01. The sequence continues at coordinate 1,707 of RXOA01000053.1, read as the reverse complement.
ACCCTCCCAGATCTGATTCCTGGAGCAGTGACCGGCATCGATGTACTGCACGGGTTTGAACAGGAACTTGTCTTCGAGACAGCCGGAGACAGCACCATCATCCGCGACCTGCTTGTCAAGGATTACCCGATCCTCATTCGCTTGAGCGGCGCAGCCTTCGGGCTGGACTACGTGGAGACCGTCGGCGACGGATTCCATCGCCTTGGCGAGCCTGTGGGGGACTGATCGTGAAGAGAATAGGAGGGATGCGGATGAATCGATGGATAATGTCAAGGCCAACATCGATCACTTCGCCACACGGACTCGGCGTAACGGCATCGTATCAAGGGCAAACGTGGCGAAACGACTACCCACAGATGTAACGGACATCACAGATCCCCCAGTTCGGGATCGAATGACAGATGAGGTGCCTTCGCACAGTACCCTTTTGTGACGTGTCTTAGCGCGCGGGGACGAGTATCGGCGCAAGGAAACGGACCTGTGCCACCAAAAGACAGCTAACGAACGCGTTAACCATTCAGTCCCCCAGGCTCCAAAACGTCCCTATCCTTGCGCTTCCGATAGGGGCTATCTAATCCGAGTTCCGTCTCTCTGTGCTCACCTAGTCCTTCGGACCGGAATCGATGTCTGCCAGTGATTGGGGACAAACAACTGAAGAACCTAAGGAGTCCGAGATCCACTGCACTTATGGTACTCTCTCGTGCATAAGCACGATTGAGAGGACGATCATGCCCATCAAAGGCTCAAGGAATGCCCGACTTGCCCGTGCAGATGTGGGACCATAAGCTGTTGCTCAAGCCAGTCCAACGAGCTTGTTTTCAAGGAGGTGTTCGCGGGAATGAAGTGGCAGGAGATCGTCGGCATTCTCATAGGGTTTAGCATTGTCTTCGGGGAAATGTGGTTCCTTGAGCTGGCCCAGCGAAGACTGCGGGAAAGACGTCACAGCAAGGCACTGATGGCATTGGCCGGACCTTTCGCACTCGCAGTTCCGTCAATCGTTCTCTCGCTTGCCGCGGTCGCAGCAAGTCCATCCCCTCTGTCTGCGGCTCGGGTTGTGGGAATCGGTTGTCTGATCGCCTTCTCGCACGCTCTGATGATAGTGTCCGGCGGTGCCGGAACGATGCCGGGTATGCGGAAGGACTACGAGAATCTCGATGGAACGATCAAGGTGGGCATCCGCAGTGTGTTCCCAATAGCGATAGGAGTTGGCATCGTTGTTGTTGCGATCTCCAATTGGTGATGCGTTCGCTTCCGCGCTGCCAGGGCACTGTGCGTCAACGGCAACTAGCAGCTGTCTGAGGGCATCGGGATATCACTCAGAGGAAGGCGCGTGCTGCACAAGCTGCTTCGCCCTTTCCAGGGCATCTCCTAGATCCTGCTCCTCCATGTCTCAGAGCATCGTCTGTTCTGACCCTCACCACTGATTCCGGACCCAAACACGATTCCAGGATCGACAGCTGTGAACCTCAGAGGACGTTTGTCTTTGAGCAACAGAAGCGCAATCTCCAAGGGGGCATCCGCTGAATGCTCTCTCTTGCCCCAAGCGGACCAATACGCCGAGTCGCGATAAAGATGCCTGGAACAGCAGATGCGCGTGATCTGAGGCGGCTTGCGGAGACACTGATCATCACGCTACAGGCAACGGGCGCGTTCTGCATTGGGTCCCCCAGGCTCCAGAACTCTCTTCCCATCAGCGGGTGACTTATG